>CALCHE010000034.1 GCA_937901145.1 uncultured Clostridia bacterium | reverse complement strand
TTAGTTGCCGGCTCAATGTTACCCACAAACACACTGCCGCCCGACTGCATACCCTTGATGTCGAAATCAAGAGTGCAGTTGTAAATCCTGCTCTTGCCAGTGTTCATCAGCTCAAGAGTAACCGTCTGTGTATCGCCTTGAATGACCTTTTTCGGAAGAACGGCACCGCTGTAAGAGAGCTTCACGCTCTGCTTCACATCAATTCTCACCGTATCACTTGAAGAGTAAGAGCTGAAGTTTTTGTCCTCATACTCTGCCGTAATCTGAAGGTCGTGCTGACCGATAGAAGCCGTGTTGATAGCTTTAAGCTCGATTTCCCAAACGTAACTGCTGCCGGCATAAACACTCTTCACATACTTGGTGGGCATACCGACCGTAAGAATATCACCGCTGGGGTCCGTGAGAGAAAATTTAATGTTATATAGAGCCTTGGTGGTGCTGTAATTTTTAAAGGTCACTTTCAGCACCGCAGACTTTTCGGGAGAAAGACTCTTTTCGCTGAGCTCATAAGAGGTCACCATAAACCTCGGTGTAGAGTTGTCCTCGGTGGTTTGCTCTTCTTTGGTTTCTTCCGTTGGCTCGTTGGGTTCCTCGACCGGCGGAGTGAGGGACAGATATTCACTTGTGATATACCTTTCCTTACCCTCATAAAGCACCTTGCTCCAACCGTCGTCAGTTTCACCGATACGGGTGACGCTTTCACCTTTTTCAAGCAGAGCCACTTTCTCGCTTTCCGTGGTGGGCTTCGTTCTGATGTTTACATTTTCAGTGGCATAGACTGTTTCTTCCTCGTACTCTGCCGCAGAGGCGAGCACAGGTGTTAAGAGTAAGAGAAAGCAAAGGATAAACGATGTTAATTTTTTCATATTAGCCACCTCACAGTTCTCTGATGTTTTCAACTATGCTGTGCTTCATTTCCTGTTTGATTTTAGCGTAAAGATTTATACTGCAGATAAGACTGAGAAGTAAGCATATTACTATTGATGGCCAAATGAAATATGGCAACAGGTATTCATCTTTATAATATAGTTTAGCTACAAAATGCGCTATTGTATAACCGCCAAGACCTATACCCATACCCCAAGCGAACATAGATACAAGCTGTCTGATGTATGCACTTGTAAGCTCTTTCACCGAAGCACCAACAGCACGAAGAGTGCCTATTTCCTTTTTGCTTTCTCGGATTTTAGCCGTAAGGGCATTGTTTACGATACTTGCACAGATAGAGAACATAAGGATAACGATGCTTAAAAGTGAAATCATAAGTATTTTTGCTGTTTGCTGACTGTCCTTATTGTAACTATAACCCGATCTGACACGGAAGTAACCGCCTGAAAGTATACCGTTTAGATGTTCTGTAGCTTCAAGGTCTGCTTCATCATTTAGTTCTCCGTCATAAACTAAATTAAGATTTTCATAATCATGATGTTTACCTGTTACTATATCCATACCTGCAGAGGTAGTTACAATACCAAACATCCTATGATTACTCATAGTTTCGGAAAAATGAAAATTCTTAACTATAGCACCGATTTTTACCTCTTTATCATAAACAGTAAGCTTATCCGCATTTATATGGTTATCGTTCTCCCAATCAAAATTAAGTGCATCTGAATATACAGTGCGAAGATTGATTGTATCGCCGGCTTTGTAGTTGTTTTTAACTGACACACAGTGTATCTGTTCTGTATTTTTTACACCTGACCAATCCATAGGGTCTTCCGCATCGTTTACCCCGTAAGAATAAACTCTGTTATGCTTTGTATCCCATATTACCCTAAAACCGATTTCGTTGTAGGCAACAAGAATAATTTCTTCGCCTGATTCAAGCTTATCAAGATTAATTTTACCGTCAATGATTTCAAAACGCTCTATATTGCTTTCAATCATAATCGGATCATAGCCTTGTATTTCCATACCTATCAGTTCGTTACTTGTGCCTGTATTTTGCTTTAATTTTTGATAAAATTCACTTTCGCCTTTGTACCATATTTTAAGCATTTCATCAACAGTTTGTGCGTTTTGCAGGTTTTCCTTTGTTTGCATTTCATAATTGCGTTCCTCAAAACGAAATTCGATATCAGATTGAAGTGATGCAAGATTTACATAATCCGAAGGCTTATCACAAACAAGAGTTGTTATTGCTTCTTTATATCCGTAAGCCGATTTAAACATTGGATAATCAAGAAAATCTCTTATGTTATTAGCGTTAATTTTTTTATCAATATTGGGCATGTTTACCCTTCTATCTCTATCAGGATAATCGCTTCTGCTGATAACATAATCTGATGTGTTGAATCTGCTCCAAGTGTAGTTCACATACTCATCTTTGAGATATGCAAAACCGTAGCTGGATGCAAATATGGTTATAACGAGAATGACTGTAATGCTGATTTGTCTTCCTCTGTAAAATTTCATACTGCGATTTGCAAGAAGCTTGGGTACAATAAAGTGTTTTTGTGTCTTGATTTTTTTGTGCTTCATTTTACGGCTGAGTTCAACATTTCTGATTGCCTGCATAGGAGAAATCTTTGAAGCTGAAATCAAAGGTATGAGTGCAGCCAACATAACACAAATAATACCTATAAGTGCAGAAATAATCAGCACGCTGTAATCAGGTATAAAGATAAATCCGTCACCCATGATCTTTGCATAAAGCTTTACACCTAAATATGAAATTCCTACACCTATGGGTGCACAGATTAAAGCTATGAAAAATGCTTCTCTGCCGAAAATGTTTATTATCTGCCGTCTTGTAGCACCCACAGCACGAAGCATACCAATCTGTTTTTTTCGTTCTTTAAGGTTAGTAGTAAAAGCATTTATTATACCGATACAAGATGCAATTGTAAGAACAACAGCTAGGGTTATACTCAATAGTGATGAGTTCATTACATCACCATTACTATCACCATAAAGGCTTCGCACATTGTACATAAAATTGGGATTGTTGTAGCTTTCACCATAGACAGCTGTAGCTTTGTCATATATCGGGGATATGAAATTTACAAAGAAAAGACTATTGTAAGAATCTATGCTGGGTAGGACCTCTGTTTTTATCGTTTCTTTAAGTGAGTCTTGTATTGCATTGAAGAACACGGCAGGGATTTCTTTACCTCCAACATCTACTGTTTCTTCACTACTTACAAGAGCCGCAGGAAACTGTGGAATATCATCTCTTCCTAAAAATTTCTCATAGTTTTTTCGCTTATCCGTCATTATACCAACTATAGTATAAGTCTTTTCGGTTGATGTATCGAGAAAGTCGGTATAATTTGCAGTTAGCATAGAAAAACTGATTTTTTCACCGACTACGGGCTTTATACCAAGTCGTAAAGCGGCATCCTTTTCAATGGCGATTTCGCCCTTGGCTTCGGGACATCTGCCCTCAATAAAATGTACATAATAAAGGTCTTTTGCATCTTCATCAAGCCATGCCACGGGAGTACCCTTGTCCATTTCTTCTTCGTCAGTATAGGCGTACCCTAAAACATGAGCATAGCCGTAGCTTTCAACAAGACCGTCCTTTACACCCTGCTCAACATCTACAAAATCCTCACAGGCAAAATAGTAGCCGTAGAAGTTACCCATTGAGCGACGCTTGTATTCTTCATTTGAAGATTTAGTACAAGAAATAAAGAACATTACCCCCGACGAGAACACCATAGCAAGTATGATACCGATAATAAGAATTGTATATTGCTTTTCCCTTTGCTTCAGGTTGCCCATAGCAAGAGTGTTTATTGTGAGTTTTCTTTTATCCTTCATCTGCATCACCCCAATTCTCTGATGTTTTCAACAATGCTATGTTTAGTAACAATCTTGATTTTTGCTTTAAGGTTTACATAACAAGCCAAAGCAAGAATACCGAAAACTAAAAACGCAGGCCATATTACAACAGGCCAATATTCAGCAGTTACTATCAATCCGATTGCTCGGTAAGAAACAACATACAAGGTTATACCCACACCGAAGCCCCAAAGAAGCATGCTTGCTATCTGCATAACATAGGAAAGCGCAAGGTCTTTTTCGGATGCACCCACGGCACGCAAGGTACCTATTGAGCGCTTACCCTCACGTATCTGCGCACTTATGGAGTTGTTTATTAGCGAGATTGAAACACATAGAAAAACCAGAATCAGAGAAACTATCGAAAGGGTTAGAGTTCTGAACTCATGCTTTTCTGCTTCATTCATCGCAAAAGCTGAACCTATATATTTTCCGGGAAACATCGCGGCAAGTTCTGATTGCATCTGTTCGTCAATTTCAGCAGTGCATTCTTCTTTTAATTCAACATCAAGACTGCGGTAGTTGAATTTTTCTTTAAATGTATCAAGACCTTCTAAGGTTGTATATATCGAAAAACTTCCGTGAGAGCTCTTTTTACCTAAAATTACTCCGATTTTAACTTCTTTATCTTCTCTTGTGATATTTCCGTTTACATCAGAACAAATAAGACTTAATTTTAATGTATCGCCGACCTTAAAAGGACTTTCCGCTTCCGCTTTTAAATTCTTTAACAGCTCCTTATCTCCCACAGTAAGCCCGACTGCTTCATCAGAAAGATTCATCAAGCCGAATGTAGTGGCTCCATTGGACACCTCGTAAGAAAAGCCTATTTTTTCAGGGGCGTATATTATGATTTCTTCACCTGCATTAAGCTTTTCTAAATTTATTTCACCGTCAATTATATCGTCTTCCTCAATGTCTAAAATTGAACTGCTTTTTGCTGTTATTGTTGTATTGAAAAGCTCTTCTGTTGTAAACCCTGCAACTTGCTTTGTGTAAATATAATTAGGATTAGGGGCAGCTTGCATATATTCCTTTATATTTTCTTTTGTTGGTTCGGGAACATTGGGCGGAACAAAACGGTCACCGCTTACTTGCACAGCGTGTGCTTGGTTATACGCAACATCATGTGCATCTGTGAAACGGGAACTTGTATCCGCAGAAGATACATATTCATTAACTTGAAGATATTCCGGAACTTCTCCGTCAATAACAATATTCACATTCAGATATTTTGTTCCGTATACATTTTTGACCTGATGAAGCTCAAGAACTTCATACCGTGAATTTTCATTAAGATCGGTGTCATAATTTTTGAAATTTATAAACGAATTACTCGAACCGGCTTGACCGTGATTGATAATCTCATAATCAGAGTCATAAAAGCTGCTCGTATCAGAAATTGTAGTATAAAGAAAAGACATAGAAATACAACTGATAACAATAGAGCAGATAATTATAATACATACACTCGCTTGTCTGCCTTGTGAAAAAACAAGTTTTCTTTTTGCGAGAAGCCTTGACACATTGAAATGAGTTTGACTTTTTATTTTCCTATTCTTCATCTTACGCATCAGCTCGATATCTCTGATTGCCTGCATAGGCGGTAATTTTGAAATGCTCCAAAGAGGAATAAGAGCCGACAGCATAACACATATAACACCGAACAAAGCACCGAGTAAAAGTATAGTTATATCAGGCTTGAAGATAAATCCGTCACCCATAAGCTTTGCAAAGAGTTTAACTGCACTGTAAGAAATTGCAACACTTAAAGGTGCGGTAATAACACAGATGATAAAAGCCTCTCTGCCGAAAATATTTATTATCTGTCTTCTTGTTGCACCGACAGCTTTCAGCATTCCTATCTGTGTTTTTCTTTCTTTGAGATTTGAGCTGAAAGCATTAACAATGCCGAAACAAGACATAAATGCAAGAAGTATTGAAAGAAAAGCAGAGGTTGTGGTATTGTTGGCTATATTAGAATAAGTGTCACCGATACTGACAGCATAAATAGTCGCCGTGTCAATCCTGTCATCTGTGGATATGTTCTGCCAAAGCCAACTGGCGGAAACTCGGTTTTCATTAAAAAATGCAACTAAAGCTTCTTTCCCGCCAAGCTCTGTAGGTGTATTCGGCTTTACAAAAGCAGCAGGAATAAAGTAAGCTTTTCGCACAGCTTCATCGTAAAAATGTTCAATATATGACTTTTTATCATGCATAATGCCAACAAGAGTATATGTCTTATTGGTTTCATCATTAAGGAAATCTGAACCGTTACAAGTAAGTGATTTTAATGTGATTTCATCACCTACTTCTGCTTCGATTTTCATTCTTTGAAGTGCATTTTTTTCAAACACAATTTCGTTTTCTTTTTCAGGCATTCTTCCTTCAATGATATTGGGATAATAAAGCTCTGTTGCTCTTTCGTCAAGCCAGCCTATCACAGTGCCGTCAGACATATCCTCTTTCTCATTCCACCCGTAAGAAATAATATGGGCATAACCTATTTCACCGATGGCTGCACCCTGATTTATTATAGGATCAAAATCATAATTCTGTGCATTTATAATAATTGTATCTTGTTTTCCCTGTCGTCTGAATTTTGCTTCTTCTTGTGAAGATTTCATACAAGAAACAAAAAAAGGCACACCCGAAGAAAATATCATTGCAAGAATGATACCGATAATCATAAGGGTATATTGCTTTCGCCTTTGCTTCAGGTTGCCCATAGCAAGGGTGTTGATTGTGAGTTTTTTCTTCATTGCCGTCACCCGCTCACTGTTTTATATATCCTTGACAGGCCGTGTGTCTTTAACTATCTTGCCGTCCTCAATGGTAAGAATTCTCTCCGCCTGTTCTGCAACGTGCAGGTCGTGGGTTACAAGAATAAGGGTAACGCCAAGCTGCTTACTGACAT
>CALCHE010000033.1 GCA_937901145.1 uncultured Clostridia bacterium | reverse complement strand
TTGCGATTTCATTTTCAGCGTTTCTGAATTCGGGAATCCAGTGATCGCCTGCTTTTACATTTTTGAAGGCCTCTGCTGAAGCTGCTACATCAACCTCAGTAATACCGACCTTTTTGCCGTCGTCAATCTTAGCACAGTAGCAGAAGCTGTATGCACCGATTTCTGTGACAGAAGAAGGAATGTAAAGATAGGTAAGACCTGAAGCGTAGTTGAAAGCATCCACACCGATAAATTCGATACCCTCGGGAAGTGAAGCGTATGTCTTTTCACCCTTATAGGATACGATTTCCTTGAGATTCTCTGCCTTAAGGAATGCCATATTTTCGATTCTCTTAAGACCTTCGGGAAGATAAATCTTTTCAAACTTACAGTCAGAGAATGCAGAACGGCTGATTACCTCGACTTTTTCGGGAACGGTGAATTCCTCAGTGCCCTCATAAGCTTTGGGACAGCAGAGAAGTGTCTTCATATCCTTAGTGTAAAGCACACCGTCCACAGCGCAGAAGCTTTCATTAGCTTCATCTACTACGAACTCTTTAAGTGCACGAAGGTTTACGAAGGCTTCACCCTTAAGCTCTGCTACATCCTTGCCGATGTAAACTGTTTCGATTTTTTCATCCCACTCGAAGGGGTGATGTGCCACAGAGGTGATTTTCTTGCCGTCGGCAGATTCGATTCTGACCTCAGAGCTATTGTCTCTGTTTGTCATAGCGGTGAATTCGTATGTGCCGTCTTCCTTTTCGGTTAAAGTGACGGGTTCCTCATAAATCTTTTCAGCATCGAAAACGAGCTCAACCTTTTTATCCAGAAGACCGCTGTCATATTCGGGAATCCACTGAGAACCGGTTTCGACATTTTCGAATTCTTCCTCACTCATTCCGATATAAACCTTGTCATATCCGAGGAAGCCTCCGTCTCTCTTTTCAGCAGTGTCAAAGAAGGCGTGATGTCCGATATACTTAACACTTGAAGGTATGCGGAGAACTTCACCGTCATCGCAGTAGCTCAGAGCGTCTGAGCCGATGTATTCCAGACCTTCGGGAAGAGAGCGATAAACACCGCTGAGCTTAGCCACAGCACTGAAGCCTGTTTCACCTTCATCAGCAGTGCTGGTTTCATAAGAATAAATATCCGTCATCCACCAGTTTCTCATAATTGCCATAGTCTCGATTCTCTTGAGTCCCTCGGGTAAATAGAGTTTAGCGAGGGGGAGATCGTAAAATGCGAGCTCACCGATGGTTTCTACTGTAGATGGAAGAACATAGGTAAGAATATCCGCCTCATATCTGGCACGGAATTCCATATTGTTTTCACCGTCAGCCCAGATAGTGTCATTATAGCCGTACTTTTCACGGAGATACTGAGGATGATTCATCGGGTAAAGGATAATCTGTGTCTTATCCTTATTGTAAAGAACACCGTCGATATCACAGAAATACTCATTTTCTTCATCTACAATAATCTGTTTGAGCTTTCTGCAGGTAAAGAATGCTTTACCGTCTATTTCTTTTACATCCTTACCGATGTAAATGGTTTCCACGGTTTCGTCACAGTTAAAGCAGAACTGAGGAATCTTTGAAATAGGCTTGTTTTCATCCTTCTGAAGAGTGAAGTTTGTGTTCGCATCGGGATTTTCCTTATCTGTCACGATTTCGACAGCATAGTCTATGTCAAGATGTCCGATATAGCCTGTGTTATTGAATTTCACGAATTCGTAGGTTCCGTCACCGAGCTCATCGTATTCAAAAGGAGTACGGGAAACAACTCTTACGCTGAAGTACATGGAAAGACCGACAGCAATAAGAAGGAGAACGGTAAATATAATCTTTTTAACAGTAAAATTTGTAAAGGGCTTATTGATGTGCGGATCTGCAAGTCCGTCGATTTTGTAGGTCCATATTTCATCTTCGGGAATATCGAGGTGCACATCAACGGGAGCAGTCATACCCTTAAAGACTTTTTCTTTTTTATCTTTCATTGTGCATACCTCCTTTTAACCGATATAACCGCCGCTGACGGTTTCGCCCTCTTCCTCAGCCTTCTTCTGTGTTACCTCGGCACGGCGCTGAAGAACCTGAATAACCTTGGTCTGCTTTTCGTTATCATAATCCCAGAAGAAGTAAGGAATCGACATAAGCAGGAAGCCTACTATATCGATGATCAGCGGTACGGCAATAATTTTAAATCGGGCGCTGTCGATATAAAGAACGTCCCAGTTACTGTTAAAGCCGTACTTGAGAAGCATAAGAGGAATAATAAGGCTTACGAAAGATGTGATGGGACCTGTAAACCAGCCGAACACACCTGCGAAGCTTTCCAGTCTTTCACCGGAAAGATACATCTGATAGTCGCCGATACGTGTACCCATATCGTGACCTGCAGTGGTGGGAATAGTTTTGGTCATTTCCATAAGGAACATAACGATGATACAAGCCAGACCGCAGATGTGAACATTATCGCCGAAGAACCAGAATGCACCTACTAAAAGAGCATTACCGAAGGCACGTGTCAGCTGATAGAAAATCATAATCTGCTTATAGTCAAATCTTTTCAGGAAGAAGGGTGCGCACAGATCGGGCGGAGTACCCGCGAAGGAGATAAGGTTGACTATGAGAGTGTAGGGCAGACCCGACAGACGGAAGGTATACAGATATACTATCTGAGTGATAGCAAGCATACCGTTACCGAGAGAGTCGATAAGACCTACGATGGTATTGATAAGAAGATATTTATTACGCAGAACACCGAACATACCGTCCCAGAAATTGATCTGAACCTTCTTTTCCAGGGGTGGCTGAGGAATTCTTTCCTTGAGTCTGCCCGCATAGAACATAGTTATAGCAGCAGGAACGATGAATGCGATGGGATATACCCAGCGGTAAAGGTTGATGTCTGCCCACTCATCCTTAAGTGAGTCAGCAACCACGGGAATGATGATAGATACGATAGTATGGATGAAGTGTGAAAGCTTTACGGGATATGTACGGACGAGAAGTCTTTCCTGCATATCGGGGCTGATGGTTTTCGAAAGGTTTTCCAGATTGTTACCGAAGCCGAAGATATTGAAGCAGGCAAAGAGAAGGTTTGCAGTCCATACTCGTGTAACCATATCCTCGATGTTATAAAGGGGAAGCCAACCTACAAGTACAACCATAACGCACTTGGGGATAACATCACAGTAAAGAGAATACTTATATCTGCCGTATTTCGGAATAAGCTTTTTACGGTAGAAGATATTTCTTGAGCCTGCCCAGCCGTTCCAGAGAATGTGAGTACCGAGTATTTTGAGTGCTGATGCAGCAGTAATACCGATGCTCTGCATATTGTTAAGGTAAACAATAAGCGGATTGGTTGATGTGTCGAGGAAGGGGAACTTTCCGAAAATCATCACGAGACCGATGACGATAAGGGAGAAATAGAGCCCGTAGAACTTCCTTTCTGTTTTCTTCGGCAGGAAGCCGAGGTTGTCGTTTATTATCCAGCCGATAAGGGTCCAGATATAGTTAAGGGGCATATTGATAATGCCGATGAACGAGAAGGTGAGATAAGGCAGCTTATAATGGTACATAAACAGGTAGCAGGATGCCCAGAAGCCGATGCTTTCGAGCATTTTGGAGCCTGTATAGTTTGCGCCTATACCGAGGAACAAATCCTTATATTCCCTGTAAGGAACATACTTACCTTCAGCGGGGGTTTTCCAGTGAGTTTT
>CALCHE010000032.1 GCA_937901145.1 uncultured Clostridia bacterium | reverse complement strand
ACAGACATAAGCATAAAAGAAAAAAGCATTACCGTAACAGTAAGCAAAACCGTAAAGTTTGATCCTGTCCCTGTAACCGTCACCCTCACTCCCGAAAAGGCAACAATAAAAACATATTCCGTTTCGGTAGACGACCCCTCCGTCGCCTACTATAACGGCTTCGGATTTATCGGTAAAAAGGAGGGTAAGACCTCAGCAACCTTTTCTCTCGATAACGGCAAAAAGCAGACCGTAACAATCATATGCGAAAAGCGTACCTTCTGGGTTGAGCATGCCTCTGACAGCTTTGCAGGAGGAAACGGTACTAAATATGATCCCTATCTGGTCAGAACCCCCGAACAGCTGGCGAGAATTTCCTATATGGGCGATAAATGTCTGCTTAAAGCAGATATGTACTTCAAGCAGACTGCCGACATTGACCTCTCAGGTAAAACCTGGTATCCCATTATGGGCAGAGACCCGGAAAAAGGTGTCACACGAATAAATTTCGACGGCGGCGGATACGAGATACGAAATCTGCACATAGCTGATATAAACAGCGGTATTTTCATATATTATGCAGGTCTTTTTGCCTGCACTACAGGTGAAATTAAAAATGTAAATATGATTAATGCAGACATATATATGCCGGGAACAGATACGGCTCCTATCTGCGTTAATATGGGCGGGCACATAGAAAACTGCTACACCAGCGGTAAAATCGAGGGTGGCGCTACAGGCGGTATAGTTTGCCGTCTGGCCACGATGAACGGTATAGGCTATGACATCGCTGCGAGAAACTGCCGTTCCGATGCGACGGTTATCGGCGGTGATACAGGCGGTATAGTATGGGCTATGAGCAACGGAACCGTGGAAAACTGTATTTTTACAGGTAAGCTTATGGGCAGAACATGTCAGGGCGGCATCGTCGCCACAGTTGCGCCCATTGACGGAATCGCATATGAGCCCGACTGCGTTTACGGAAGCTGTAAAATCATAAACTGTGTTTCCGTAGAAAATCTTATAGATGAAATCAGCTATGAAACCGTCGAATTTATTATTGGCTTCGGAAACGGTCACATAAAAACAGCATCAGATCCGAATATGTCCGCTAAAGAGCTTAAGTTCAGCATGTCGAACTGTTATTATTCAGGAGAAAACAAGGAAATAAGAAATGTAAACTCTGAATTGGTAACAATTAAAGAAATCGGCAAGGTTGACGGAAGTCTACTGAAAACATCTTCCTTTTACACCGAAAAGGGCAGATGGCACTCCGATGCTCCCTGGGATATGAAAAACCGCTGGAGGCTTTCCGGCTCCTATCCTGAGATAATAGCGGACAGGACCGCCCCCGAATTCAGTGATTTTGACTACTACGAGCTTCCCGACCACATCACCGTAACAGGCTATTACGGAACAGACCCTGAGGTAAAAATCCCGTCAAAGATTGCAGGAAAGCCTGTAAGATATATTGACTCAGATTTTAACTCCCATTATGCGGATGTTACGTCCGTAACCCTTTCAGATGCCGTAAAATATATCTCCGCCCATGCCTTCTGCTACAGATTCGGAAGGGTCAGAGGTTCCTTACAGCATATAGATTTAGGACAGGTAAAATTTATCGGTAAGGGAGCACTCTACGGTTGTGTAAATCTCAAAACCGTAACTATACCGTCAAGTGTGGAATATATGGACGCCCAGGTTTTTGACGACTGCGAAATTCTCCATGCCTTCTTTGAGGGTGATGTGAACCATATAAGCGAAAAAATCTTTTACACCAATTTCTCTGCCTATGACACTGCTATGTATTACCGTAAGGGCACTAAGGGATGGGAAAATTATAAGCCTGACGGCTACCGTAAAAAGGTAAAAAAGAAAACCTACGACCCGAAAATCCCCGTAGCCGCAATCTTTCAGAACAGTAATTCTTACTGTCCTGTTTTCTACGGCGAAAAAAACAAGCTTGATATGATAATATGTCCCGAAAGTGCTTCTTCTGCCAAGCTTACATACAAATCCTCAAACAAAAATGTTTCCGTTAATAAAAAAGGCATCTTAACGGCAAAAAAGAAAAGCCGTGTAACAGGTAATATTAATGTTTACTATAACGGGAAAAAAATAGGTTCTATCCCCTGTATTACGGTTTATACGAAAAATCTCAAATACAGCATCAGATACAAATCAAACGGCGGCAAGGGTAAAATGAGCACTCAGAA
>CALCHE010000031.1 GCA_937901145.1 uncultured Clostridia bacterium | reverse complement strand
GACATTGCCTGAAAGGAGAGGTGGATGCGACCGTCGGGAGCAGACGGAGAGGTTGCAGTGATATGGCGAGCGGTTGCCTCTACGATTTGTACTGTAGGTAAATCGAATGTTTTTCTGGCACGTCACGCTATGTCCCTAAGTAAAATTAAACCGCACTATGCAAATTTTAGCAGTATCCTCATAAAACCGAAAGCACAGAGTTTGCTTTTGCATCACAATTTCACCACGTTTTATTGCTTTTTAGGGAAATTTTCATAGTTTACGGCACTTTTACAGCCAAAGTTTATACACCTTTTATCTTTACTTTTTTTCTATATTAGATTATAATTAGGTGATTTTTTCGCCAATACACAATATATAGTTAAATATTTATGATTATAAACGTATTTTACGGAGGTAAAAATGAGAAAATCACTTCAGAAAATTCTTCTCCCGATGATGACTCTCGTTCTGTTTTTTTCGGTAGCTTCCTCTACGTCATTTTCGGCTGAGGCCGCATCAAAGACTTCATATCTTACCGTAAACGAAGCTATGGAGTGGCTCGATTCCACTGTAGGCACCAAACGCGGTGACGGACAGTGCATCGCTTTTATCAAGGACTATTATCAGGTTCTTACGGGCTATCTTCCTTCGGGTAATGCCTGTGAATATGCTTACAATACCCTGCCTGAGGGCTTCGGATGGAAGCGCATAAGGGGCGAGAAAAACCTCAGAAAGGGTGACATTCTCGTCTGGACAGGCGGTACCGGCGGTAACGGTCATGCAGCCATTTACGGCGGCGACGGTAAATATTACCATCAGAAATGGACAGGAATGTACGTGGAAATTATCGAGAAGGCATATCTTAACGGATTTCCCATCAGACGCTCAGGCTCCTTCGCACGGTACTGGGGCGTCATCCGTCCCTCCTTCCGCAGTGAGTCCATGTTCACGGAAATGAAGGACACCAACTACCGTCTGAAAAACGCCTACAGCGGAACATATCTTGCCGAAAAGGATAAAACGGAAATTACCACACGCAGACTCAGATCTGACAAAGCAAAAAATCAGCTTTTTACCTTCGAGGAGTCAGAAATCGGTTACACAATCTCACCTAACTCTGTTGCCAAGGCAATAGGAGCTATATTCGAAGAAGGTAAAACGAGAAGCGGCGCCAAGATAAGCCTTTTCAGAAACAGTGAGAAGGATTACTGCAGATGGAGAGTGCAGAAGGTAAAGGGCGGATATGTTATCAGAAATGTGTACAACCCCACTCTTTGTCTTGCCTCGGACAAGAAAACAGGTAAGCTTACCGCAGAAACCTATAAGGGTTTGAAAAACCAGAAATGGAAGAGCGAAGCCAAGCATAATGTTTCGTATGATGCCAACGGTGGATGGAATGACCCGAAAAATACATCTGTAGAAGGTGGCGACACACATATAATTTCTGCCGGAACACCTGACCGTGTCGGCTATAAATTCCTCGGCTGGTCAGAGCGCAAAAAGGCAAAGAAGGCGACATATCTTTCAGGATCAGTTATAAAGCCTGTGGAAAACACCGTTCTTTATGCTGTATGGAAGAGAAGCAAGGTTTACGAAATCGCATCTGCCGTGCTTTCTGACACGAAATGTGTTTACGACGGTACTGTAAAAGCTCCCGAAGTAACCGTAAAGGATACTAACGGAAATACTCTCCGTGAGGGTACGGATTATACTGTTTCTTATTCAAAGGGCAGAAAAAAAGTCGGCAGATACAGAGTTGCCGTTAACTACACAGGTAAATTCAGCGGAAAGGACACTCTTTATTTCCGCATTGTCCGCAGATAATAAATAAAATGCAGCCTGATTCCGCTCAGGTTGCTTTTTTTTCGTTTGTGGAATTTATTTCACTTCGTAAACATAAACATCCTCATAGTTCATATCTGCACAAAGGCTCAGAGTCGGGTTCATAAGGTCGTAAAGAGCTGACCACTGGGTTGAATAAACTCTACCTTTTTTGTCGGGGTCTGTTCCTGTGATTCTTACGTCGTGCAGAAGATTCATACCTTCCTCGGCAGTGAGCACGGATTTCTTTTCGGTGAGAGTTTTTTCGAGGATTTCGTAGCGATCCATTCCCTGTGCTTCATAATCAAAGGGTACATCATGGAGGTAGAAATTAGTAGCGGCTATAAAGCCCTTTTCTTCCTGTTCTGTGATAACCATTTCGTTGTTTACATAGGAAACAACCACACTTTTTCCTGTAGCGTCAGCTATCTGGAAATGGAAACAGCCTCTGGCGGCGGCAAACATATCCACTGTTTTGAGGAAAGCAACTGCTTCATCCACGGTGGCGCATTTGTCGAGCATAGCTCTGATGGCTACGGTAGTGCCTACGTCGGGCTTACCGTTATCCTGTGCTGTTACAGGGGCCTGAAGCTGGAGAACACCTACAGCCAGACCCTTTTCATTGACACCGTCGAGAGGGAAATAGGCGGTGGCGAGAGTATTGATTCTGTCCATAAGCTTATCAGGGGTATAGCTTTCGTTATAGCCTAAGAAGCTGAGATTTACCACTGAAACAGAGCTGTATGCACCCTTGGGGTTTGTTCTGATAACAGCTAAGTCCGTGGTCTGATTATCGAGATTTCTGCCGAAAATATAGCCCTTCTCAGGTGTTTCGGCATAGAAGGTGGAGCAGGCAAGATTGGGAATTTCGTAGGGCACCTCGATGGGAAGACCTTTGAGCATGATTTTCAGTATGTACTGCACCAGTTCTTCTTCGGTAGCTGCACCTCCTGATGCTAAAAGCTCATCCAGCTTATAATCGGCGGCATAGTTAATCTCATAAATACCTGTGTCACCCTTTTCCTTTACGGAAAGAAGTGTTCTTGCCTCGCCCTGAAACACTGCCAAAGCACCGAGTGCGATGACAAAAATCACTGCAAGCACTGCAATAATAATTTTTTTGCTTTTCTTCATAATTAAAACTCCTTTTCAGAATTATTTCTGTAATGCAATTATAGAACTATTTTTCTTTTACTGTCAATAAAAACGACAATTATTAAACTTTTGTTTATAATGTATACACTGCTGAAATAATCTTTGATTGAAAGTTTTCTTTTCGGATGATATACTTTAATAAAACATTCAAAGCGAGGAATTTATTATGGATACAGAGCTTTTAATAAAAGCATCACTTAAAGAATGTCTGAACTTTACAGTTACGAACTTCTCCAGTCTCGGTAAGGGCGCAAGCGGTTCGGTTTACCGTGTATCCTGCAAGGAAGAAAATAAGGCTTTAGCCGTTAAAATCAGTAATCATCCCGAACTTATGAAGCAGGAATATGAGATGCTCTCTTTTCTGAAAGAAAAAACTGAAAGCAAAATTCCTGAGGTGTATTTATTCGATGAAAGAGACGGCAAAGGCATTATCACCATGGAATACATAGACGGTGTGAGCGGAACTGACGGCAGTCTTAAATTCAGCCTGCGAAAAAAGCATTTAGCGGAAAGTATCGTCGATAATCTTCTCACACTTCAGAAGGCAAAGGGTGATAAATTCGGTCCGTATAACAATGCTGTTTATGACACCTGGCAGGAATATTATAAAGAGTTAGCTGGTGAAATTTATGACTTCGCTATTTCGAAATACGCTGAAAATGCTCTTGACGGCACAGTGATGAAGGCTGTGGAGCTTTCTTATGAAAATTTTGACAGAATTTTTAGTGAGAAAATTTATCCGCCCACTATTATTCACGGCGACTACTGGATGCCTAATTTTATTATAGACAAAAAATCGATGGAGCTTCTGTCTGTGGTAGACCCATTCAATGTAATGTGGGCAGACCCTGAATATGAGCTGTTTGCTATGACTGTAGGCTTCGGTGAAAAGCTACACCTATACGAGCTTTACAAAAGTAAGGTTAAGGTATCAAAACA
The DNA here is from genome assembly GCA_937901145.1 of uncultured Clostridia bacterium. Classification (GTDB taxonomy): domain Bacteria; phylum Bacillota; class Clostridia; order Oscillospirales; family Acutalibacteraceae; genus UBA6857. The sequence goes on along the minus strand of CALCHE010000031.1, from coordinate 272 downwards.
CTGTGATATGAAGCTTGAAATGTATGCTCTTTATTCGGAACTTCTCTGGTATAAAAAGTTAGGCAGTATAGAGCATTCTTATCTGAAAATGAGGTCAAAGAGACTGATTAAAGAGATGAAAAAAGCGAGGATAATATGAAGCAGTTTATTGTATTCCTGGAATGTAAACAATAAACTGCTACAAGAACATTTACAGTTATTAAACATCTATGTTATTACGCTCAGGCCGCTCGGGCCTTTACTTTGCCCCGGTCGGCAAAGTAAACAAAGCG
>CALCHE010000030.1 GCA_937901145.1 uncultured Clostridia bacterium | reverse complement strand
CTCGGTGCATGGATGAGAGATTATGTTTTCTATCCGCTCTCTCTTTCGAAAGCCTTCGCTAATATGGGTAAAAAGACAAGAAAGGTTTTCGGTACCTACATCGGAAAGATGCTTCCCACCTTCCTCGCTTCATTCATAGCCTTCTTCCTGGTAGGTGTATGGCACGGCTCAAGCTATAAATATGTGGTTTACGGTCTGTGGAACAGTGTGATTATTTCGGGCAGTATTCTTCTCGAGCCTGTTTATAAAAAGATAATCGAAAAGCTTAAAATAAATACTGAATGCTTCTCCTGGCAGCTTTTCCAGATTCTCCGTACCTTCCTTCTGGTAAGTATAGGCAGAATTTTCTCCCGTGCGGATTCCCTCGAGATTTCCTTCGGTATGATAAAAAATATGTTCGCTGAGTTCAATCCCTGGGTACTTACAAACGGTACACTGTACACTCTCGGTCTTCAGCCCAGACAGATGTTCCTGGTGTTTATCGTTATTCTGATTCTCTTTACCGTAAGCCTTATGCAGGAAAAGGGAATGAAGATAAGAGAGAGTCTCGAGAAGCAGAATATGCTTTTCCAGTGGATAGTAATAATCGGTGCGATTATTTTTGTGGCTATATACGGTGCCTACGGCTCCAGCTTCAATGCCGCAGATTTCGTATACCAGCAGTTCTGATGAAGGAGGATGAATGAAATGAAAAATGTAAGATGGCTTCGTTCAGTAGCCTTTGTTCTCCTTCTGGTGATGGCATTTGCAGGTGTTTCGCAGTGCTACAGTCTGCCTGCATCCTACGATACCCGTAATCTTGCCGCCTTCGACGACGAGGAAGAAAACACCGTGGACGGTCTCGTTTTCGGTACGAGTGTTATCGGTTATTCCTGGAACACACCCGCCGCCTGGAGAGACTACGGTATGGCAGTTTATCATATGGGTACCAGTGAACAGCCCTTTGCGGTTATTCGACCCTTCCTCGATTATGCTGTCAAAAAGCACGACATAAAATATGCAGTTATCGATGTTCACGGCCTTCGCTCCAAGACAGTTATCTCCAGTCTCAAGGATACTAAGGTAAAGTCCGCATATCTTAATTTCCCTGACTTTTTACACAGCTTTAAGGTGCTTCACGCTATTTTCGACTATGCGAAGATGGCATTCGAATTCTACGGTGAGCCTACTGAAAACAGAAGCAGATATGTAAGCATTTACGGAAAATCCTACTATCTGCCCTTATATACCTTCCATTCTCGCTGGGTAGACGGTCTGGTAAAGTCAGACTTCGTTACGGTGAAGAACAGATTTTTAGGCGCTGACGACAGAGAGGGCAAAGCCTTCGGTATTATGGACTGCAGCGGTGAAATCGGCAAATGGGATTATGAGGTTACCGGTGAAATCGACGGCTTCCAGAGACAGCAGCTCGAAATGCTTTTCGAATACGGAAAGGAAAAGAATATAGAGCTTATCTTTATTTCTCTTCCCTCCTTTAGAACCAAGGCTGAACAGCACGAGCTGGCTAATCTGATAAGATTCTGCAGTGAGCAGGGCTACGATGCTATCGACTTCGCTGATGAGAAAGTACTGGCAGATGCAGGCATAGACCTTAAAACAGACTTCGTAAATAAGGGTCACCTTAACTCCCGCGGCGGTGTCAAGAGTACCAAGTATGTATGTGAATTCCTCAAGGAAAAGGGCTATTACACCCCCGACCACAGAGGTGAAGAAAAATACGCAAGCTGGGATACTGCCACAGAAAAATACTTCCGCTTTTATGAAAACGGCTGGAAGGATAAAAAGTAATATAATATAGTATAGAAAAGGGACTGTGAAAGCAGTCTCTTTTTTAGTGTCAGCAGTTACAGAGGGTAAACAAATACCACTGTATCAGCTGAGGGTACAGCCTTTACAGTGGTATAATTATGTTATTCACTTTTATCAGCTTATGAAACAGTTACGATGTTTGATGTATTGCTGTAGGTTTGTGTTACAAGAAGGCTCTTTTTAGCGTAGTGCTTACAGGTTACTCTGTACTGGTAACCGCGTGCAACTGCGAGAGTAGTTGAGAGACCGGCGGATGACCAATCTGTATAAACATT
>CALCHE010000029.1 GCA_937901145.1 uncultured Clostridia bacterium | reverse complement strand
TTCGCTGTTGAGGACGAAAACGGCAATGTGGTGCAGGAGGTTGTGTCCGCCGAGAACGGCGTGGTGTACATCTACGGCCTGACGCCCGGTAAGTACACCATCCGCGAAATTGCCACGGTGGAAGGCTTCACGGTCAACGACGATACCATTGAGGTGGTCATCGACGAAAAGTATGAGGTTCCCACCAAGCTGAAGCGATTCGTGAACTACCCCAGCATTTCCACCGGTGTGGATGTGTCGCCCACGACGCTGACCTGGGTGGGTGCCGGTTTGCTCGGTATTGCTACCTTGATCGTTGTGCTGAACAGCGTCATCAGCGGCAAGAAACACCCCAAGCGCAAGCGTAAGTAAGCGTCGGAACGCCCTTTGTGAAAGCAGAAAGCACCTTGACGTACTCGGAGTTGGTGCGTATGATGACGGAAAGCTCGTCGGTCTTGCAGGCTGTTCTGCTGACTGCGATGCGATGTGGCAGATCGGTATTGACGTGCTTCCCGAATATCGCAGGCAGGGAATTGCCTCGGCGCTTACAACCCGTCTTGCTATCGAGATTCTGAATCGCGGCAAAGTGCCGTTTTACTGCGCCGCTTGGTGCAACGTGAAGTCCGTCCGCAACGCTATCCGTAGCGGATTCCGCCCGGCGTGGGTGGAAATGACGGTTAAACCGGCTACGCTTGTGGAGGAAATGAATAGACAATGAAAATAGTAATAATACACGGACAAAATCATAAAGGAAGCACCTATAACATCGGTAGAATGATAGCTGACAAAACAGGGGCTTCAGATATTAAGGAATTCTTTTTGCCAAGGGATTTGAATCATTTTTGTATGGGATGTTACACCTGTATTAAAGACGATACGAAGTGTCCTTTTTATGATGAAAAATAAAAGCCCCTCCTTAAAGGAGAGGTGTTACGAAGTGACAGAGAGGTAATCATTCTCTGAACTGAAAAAGCTTTTCGACCTTTATGCCGAAAAGGTCGGCTATCTCAAAAATTACATCGAGGGAAACCCCGCTTGTGGCGAGCTCGATTTTACTGATGGTAGTGCGGTCAAGACCTAATTTTTCCGCCAGCTTCTCCTGAGTGAAGCCGTTGAGCTTACGGTAGTAGGCTATATTCAGACCGAGCATTATATATTTATCCTTCTGATTTATGTTCATTATCATCACCTTAATAAATTATATTAGTAATTTCGAAATAAATATACGGAATTAAATATATAAAATGATGATTGACATTCTACAAATTAAGAGTTATAATAGTAATTGGAAAAGAGATTTCGTTTCCTTGTAATATTTTGCTGCTGAAATCCGTTATAGATTATGAAGGGCTGATATTTGGTTATTATGCTCATTGACAGAAAAGTGTTACAGCAGTACAATGAAATCAGAAGAAAACTAAAAGGAGGAAGAAAAATGAAGAAAAGATTTTTACAGGTAACAGTTGCTGTGGCGTTTATGGTGCTGATGCTTTCTCTTGCCGCCTTTGCGGGTGAGGGTATAACAGACAAGACAGAACAAAGATACGAAGCGGCCATAGCGCACCTCAACGAGCTTTACATCAAAAAGTATCCCAAGGGCGCACTGACCGTTTATCAGGGCTCATATAAGGATAAGAAAACCTTGGAAAATGCGGCAAAGAAAATTACCAAGGGTGCAAAGACCGACGAAGAGAAAGCAAAGAAAATCTATGAGTGGGTAGATGAGAATATAGAATATAATGTTATCTACAGTTCTGTTTCTATTGATGTTTATAACAGCAGAAAAAGTCAGTGCTACGGATTTTCTAATCTTACCCGTGACCTTTTAAGGTTTGCCGGTATTCCCGCTGTAACTGTTACAGGCTGGCGAGGAGGTATGACAGGTGAATGGGTGCAGAGAGAAGAAGAGCTTTACACTCAGGAGGTCACAAACGGACACGCATGGACTATGGTGTATATTAACGGAAAATGGGAGCTTATTGACTGTCTGTTTGACGATTATATGCCTGAAAAAGAATATATAATTCAGTGGATATATATTGACCGAGTGGAAAATCTTGTTCCTTATTATAAAGGTGTATATATCCCTGAGGCGGGAATGTATTATAAAAACGGAAAAATAGTTTATCTTGATGAAAACGGAAAAGAGATAACAGAGGGCGGATATTTTGCAGAGGTAAATAACATCTCTGTTCGTTGGCCGTATGATGCTTATTTATATCAGAAGCTTGACGGCGGTAAAAAACTCAGCGAGAAAAAAATAATGGGAAAGGCTGATGCTTATGTAAGATACCAGGTATTTAACAAAAAAATACCTTTGGCTCCCATAAAAATAAAGCCCGACGGCACAATACAGAATTACCATACGTTTACCTATAAAAAGAATACGGTTTACACCTCTTCGTCAGGAGAAACAGTTTTTCTTGACCGTCCGGTAAAAGAGGTTGAGTTCGCAGCCGGCGGCAATCTTAAGCTTATGAAGGGTGAAAAAATAAAGATATATCCCTTGCTTGAGTCGGTAAAAAAGAAATACGGCATCACCTATAAGTATTGCTCCGATGATACGGGCGTACTTACAGTGGATAAAAACGGATATGTCAAGGGTGTGGCATTCGGATATGCAATGCTTGAGATAAAATTATATGACAAAGAGGATGAATGCTTCCATTCGGTAATTATAGAAATTGCCGTAGAAGACGGAAAAACCAAGGAGGCAGACGGCCCTGCAGGCGCTGTTTTAACCGTAGACAGAAAAATTATCGATAATGACAGCATAAGGCTTGAATGGAAAAAATACGAGGACATTACCGAGTACATCGTTTTACAAAAGGATGAACACGGTAACTATAACCGCATCGGCACTACAAAGAATTCAAGCTTTGTAGTCAATAATCTGGGTAAGAAGGACTATCTCTATGAGTTTCAAATAAAATCCGTTTTAAAAAGAGGCGGAGGAGTCAGCTACGGTTCAGGTACACACGTCATAGTTCACGGTACACCCACTAAGGTAAAGGGGCTTGACTATGAAAAAATAAGTCTGAACGGCAACAAGGCTTCCGTAACACTTTATTGGTGGCATATAGGAGAAGACTCTCCTTTCTGGCGCGATAGGATATTTGATTGCTATCAAATTTATCAGCTCAAGGACGGGAAGTGGAAAAAGATAGGAAAAACAGATCCTGTTGATTATGCTCAATTCATCGTTAAAAACCTTAAGCCGGGAAAGACTTATTCCTTCAAGGTAAGAGCAGTAAGCAGCGGTGAGGGTAACGGAGTCGAATTCAGCGAAAAAACTTACGGCAAATTCAGTAAGGTCATAAAAGTAACCGTGCCTGAAAATATCGGCACAGTAAAGAATGTGAAAAAGTCACTTTCGGGAACTACTCTGAAGCTTTCCTGGAGTAAGGTCAGGGAAGCCGATAAATATATGGTTTATGAATATAATGCAAAGAGCGACAGCTGGAAAAAGGTTGCCACAGTAAAAGGTACCTCTGCTACACTTAAAAAGGTCAGCAAGGGTAAAACTCATCAGTATAAGGTCAGAGCTTATGACAAAGCGGAAAAATCCACAGGCGACATACTTGTCCGTACAGGTACATTTTCCAAGGTAATTAAGGTTAAAGTAAAATAAAAAAAGGGGACAGACTGCTGAAGTCTGTCCTCTTTGCATATAAGTCGGTTGTCATCTTGAACGAAGTGAAAGATCCTTCGTTACACTCAAGATGACATTATCTGAAAGGAAATGTCATGAGTTGTGCCTGCTCATAGCCTTGTCTATATCGCCTGTAACCATAATTTCTATTGCGTCGATTA
>CALCHE010000028.1 GCA_937901145.1 uncultured Clostridia bacterium | reverse complement strand
GGAACCTTAAGAAGCTTTGCAAAGATTTCCTTGCATTCGATAATACCTGTAAGAAGGCCGTAGTTTCTGTATTCAAGACTGTGATTACTTGCATCGTCCTCCCAGTCTCTGGATGTGATAGCATCTAAAAGTCCGTTTGATACAGCGAGCTGATCGGATCCGGGCTTACCGCGGGACATATCGAGCTTCAGTCCCTGTGCCTTAAAGCTGTCATACTCTTCCTGAAGAGTATTTTTAAGGTCAAGTAATTTTTCTTTTGAGTACGTGCTGAGATTTGCCATAAAATATCACCTTTGCTGTAAAAATTAAAAATCTGCTGAGCCTGTAGTTCTGGGGAAGGGAAGAACGTCTCTGATATTCGAAATACCTGTAAGGTACATAACGAGTCTCTCGAAGCCGAGACCGAAGCCTGCGTGCTTGGTGCCGCCGTACTTACGAAGATCAAGATACCACCAGTAGTCCTCCTCTTTAAGGCCGAGTTCTCTGATTCTGTCTACGAGAACGTCATATCTTTCCTCTCTCTGGCTGCCGCCGACGATTTCACCGATACCCATAACGAGAAGGTCACAGGCTGCTACAGTTTTACCGTCGTCATTAAGTCTCATATAGAAAGCCTTGATTTCCTTAGGATAATCGGTAACGAAAACAGGCTTTTTGAAAATCTGTTCTGTAAGATATCTTTCGTGCTCGGTCTGAAGGTCACAGCCCCAGTATGCCTTGAACTCGAACTCGTCATTATGCTCCTCGAGCATTTTAACTGCATCGGTATAAGATACTCTCGCAAAATCTGAGGAAGCAACTGCGGTAAGTCTTTCGATAAGACCCTTATCAACGAACTGATTAAGGAATTCGATGTCCTGCTTGCAGTTTTCCATAACATAATTGATAACGAATTTAATCATTCTTTCAGCCAGATCCATATCATCACAAAGATCTGCGAAAGCAATTTCAGGCTCAATCATCCAGAACTCTGCAGCGTGACGCTGAGTGTAGCTCTTTTCCGCTCTGAAGGTAGGACCGAAGGTGTAAATTTTACCGAAGGCCTGGGCCATAATTTCGCCCTGAAGCTGACCTGAAACGGTAAGGAAAGCACTCTTTCCGAAAAAGTCCTGACTGTAATCGATGTCACCGTCCTCGGTTTTAGGAGGATTTTCCATATCGAGAGTGGTAACACGGAACATTTCACCTGCACCCTCACAGTCACTGCAGGAAATGAGAGGTGTGTGTGCATAGATGAAGCCCTCGCTTTCAAAGAAGCGATGAATAGCCTGTGCAGCTACTGAGCGCACTCTGAAGGATGCTGAGTAGATGTTTGTACGGGGACGAAGGTGAGCAATAGTACGGAGATATTCGAGAGAATGTCTCTTTTTCTGTAAAGGATACTCGGGAGCTGATGCACCCTCAAGCTCAACCTTTACCGCATTGATTTCGAAGGGCTGTTTTGCCTCGGGAGTAAGGATAAGATTACCCTCTACGATTACTGCGGCACCTACATTATATTTGGCAACCTCAGTAAAATTATCGATTTTTTCCTTTTCAAAAACGATCTGCACGCCCTTAAAGCAGCTACCGTCATTGATTTCCATAAAGCCTAAAACCTTAGAGTCACGGTTGGTTCTGATCCATCCGCAAACCTTTACTGTGCCTTCGGTGTAAGCAGCAGCATTCTCATAAAGCTTTGCAATTTCAATTCTTTTCATATCTTTACCTCCATAAAGAGATTTTTACACAGAATTACATTTTATTCAGTTTATCATTATATCATTTGTAAAGTCAAAAATCAATAGAAGAAACAAAAAAAGCAAGGAAAATCAAAAGTGTTTTCCTTGCTTTACGCCTAAGTTTAATGGTATGTAAATATTATATCGAGACCCTTTACCTTGTAGGTTATGCCTTCTTTTTCTATTGCCTTAGTGAGAGCTGAAAGCATATCATAGTCTTTGGCTGTGATTCTGGCATCTACACGGAGCTTATCGAACTCACCGTCTCTGTTTCCGGGAATGAAGCCTGTGCACCACCAGTAGTAATCATAAGGTCTGGAGAATTTTCTTTTCCAACCCGACTCGGTGAAAATATGCTTTTCATACTCGTAGAAATCCATAGACATTCTGAGACGGTCAGCATCACTTACTGAGTCATAGTGAGCGATCTTACGGTTAGTAGGCTTATTGTAAACACCTATTTCTGCACCGTAGAAGAGAAGTCCGTACTGACCCTTCCAGATCTGAACACACCAGTTTTTATTTTTATAATCAAACTTGAAGCGTACAGTGTCGAAGTCAATCCAGGCTACCTCAGAGAAAATATCAAAAAGCTCATTATAGCCTACGATTCTCTGCCAAGGGTCAGAAGCAGTATAGAAGCACTTCTCATTAGGATCGAAAAGATAACCTACGATACCTGTTTCACTTAAATCTCTTTCGTCATCGGTATTATTAGCGGGAGGAGTGATTTCAGGTTTAGCCTGCTCCTGCTCTAATTTTTCCTGTTCCTCAAGATAACTCGCAATAGCAACTACTATCTTTTTTACGGATTCGATTATTTTTTTAAGTACCTCTGTCAGTTCCTGCTGAGATTCAGGATTGACTGTATTCTCAGCCTTCTCAGTAACAGCTGCAGCCTTTACATTCTCAGCCGCATAGGCACCGATATTCATGGGTAAAGAGCACAGTAACATTACTGCACACATTAAAGCTGCGATTTTTCTTACAAAACTCTGTTTCATATTCAGACCTCCACAAAAACGTACATATTATATTAACATACAAATTCAGAAAAATCAATAAAAAACAATCAGTTTGTGTATATTTTAATATCCTTAAATACGGGATTTGATCTCGACTGAGTGATAATAACCGCGATTTCATCGGTATAGGAAGAATTTTTCAGCCTGACGATTTTACCCGAGCCGATAACAGTGCCCTCATATACAGAAGTCCACTCCCCTGTCTCATCCTTTACATAAATTCTGAACGCCTCCGTTCGCTGACTGTAGCTCAGCTCCTCACAGAAGGTGAGAGCTGAAATATTCTTCTTCTCTCTCAGAGTGAGCACGTATCCCGCTTCATCGTCCTTAAGCATAGCCGTGCCGGAAAGCTCTCTTTTTTCTCCTTCAACCGAGAGAGCAGAAAAAGAAAGAATTTCAGCTTCGTTTTTAAAGGACTCGGTGATAAGTTTCGTGAATTTTCTGAGTCTTTTTTCTTCGCTTTTACCGATAAGTCCGTGACGGTTAGGCGGAACATTCAGAAGCATAGAGGCGTTTCCGCCTACTGTATTGAAATAAATCTCAGCCAGCTGCTCCGGAGTTCTTCCCTTTTTCGCATAGGAAAAAATATTACGAGTATGGAACCAGCCGCAATTTACGGAAACATCCGCCTCAGCAGGCTTGAAAACAAGCTTACTGTAATTTTTCAGTATCTGTCTTGAACCCAAATCTTCCGTTCTGTCGTCGAGCTTTTCAGCCATTGCCTTAGTCTGATTTTTATCAGTCTGTGAGTTTTCCGCGATGAGCTCATTACTGTCACTTTCGCCGGGAATAACGCTCCACTCACTTTCTCTGACTCTTCCGCCCTCATTACCTATCCAGCGCACATCAGGACCGCAGATAGTAATAACAGCCTCGGGATGATACTTTCTGATAACAGAATAATATCTTTCCCAGTCATAAACCTGCTTTTTACCGTTTTCACCTTCACCGCAGGCACCGTCAAACCAGAAGCAGAAAATCTCTCCGTAGTTCGTGCAAAGCTCTGTGAGCTGAGAAACGAAATAATCGTTATATTTATCCGTGCCGTATGTCTTTTCGTGCCTGTCCCAGGGAGAAAGATAAATTCCGAGCTTGAGACCGTACTTTTTACAGCTTTCAGAAAGCATTTTCACTATATCCTTTCCGAAAGGAGTATTCATAACATTGTGATCTGTGTATGCAGTGTCAAACAGACAGAATCCGTCGTGATGCTTGGCGGTGATAATCACACCCTTACTGCCTGTATCCTTCAGTATACGACACCACTGATCCGTATCGAGCTTTTTGGGATTAAAACGGGAAATATCCTCTTTTCCGTCTCCCCATTCTCTGTCATATACCGTATTGATTCCGAAATGAATAAAGTTATAGTACTTCATTTCCAGAAACTTAAGCTGTCTTTCCGAGGGAGTGACGCTTATGTATCTTTTAACCTCACTGTCATCGACAGGATAACCGTTATTGGTAATACACCATGATTCGTTTATTTTTTTCATAACAACCGATTTCGGTACAGACCGAAAAGCCTGTACCGATTCCTTTTAATTATTGATAAGAAATATAGATGTTGAGTCCGTTTATGTCGTAGATTATGCCCTCGCCCGAAACCTCATCGCTGTCAAGAGCTCTCTTTACTGCCAGAAGCATATCGTAGTCCTTCATAGTTACTCGTGCATCAACTCTGAGGTTATGGTATGCACCTAAAATATTACCGGGAGTAAAGCCGGTACACCACCAATAAGATCCGTAAGGTCTGTTGAATTTATGGACACCGCTGTTATAAAGATCCATAGACATCATAAGCTTTTCGTCGTCCGATGCACAGTCATAATGATCGAGAGCTCTGTCCTTAGGCTTGGTATAAATACCGATTTCTGCTCCGTAGAAGACGAAACCGTACTGTCCCTTCCAGAACTGAAGCATCCAGTTTTTATTACCGTAATCAAATTTTACTCTGGCTGTATCAAAGCTTATAGCAATACCCGGAGCAAAAATGTCAAAGAGCTCATTGTAGCCGATAACTCTCTGCCAGGGGTCAGAAGCTGTATAGAAGCAGTTTGCGTAAGGGTCATAAAGGAAGCCTAAAACACCTGCTGCCGCCATTGTGCTTTCGCCGTAGGGACTGTCGGGCACATAGGAGCTTTCGAAGAAAATGCTTACCGAAGCGGTGTACGCAGTAGCAAAATCCACATTCTCACCTACATAAGCTCTTACTCTGTAGGTATAAGTGCCTGTCTGAGTAAGGCTGTCATCGGTATAGGTGTCATAAGATGTTTTTCCGATAACCTCCCAGGAATTTCTGGAAACATTAAATCGGCTGATTTCATAACCTGTGGCTGCACCGTGACTCTTCCACTTAAGAGCAATTACCTGATTGTCGGTAGCTGCTGAAAGATCGCTGGGAGCACCGGGAAGAGTATTGGCTGTAACCTGTGACGAATAGCCACCGTAATTATAGTTTGAACCGTTCTTTTTATATGCTCTTACTCTGTATACGGCTGCATTACCTGAAGGAAGGTTTTTAACTGTATATGAGGCTGTTGCGGTATTTTTTACATTTTTCCAGCCTACAGAATTCTCGTAACGGTAAACCTGATATCCGTCACATCCGCTTACAGCATTCCATTTAAGAGTGTAGGAGCTTTCGGTGACATCAGTAACCTTCAGACCGCTTACATCAGGAATAGCTGTTCTGAAATTAAGTGCAGCAGATTTGAGGCCGCTGATTTTTCCGTTCTTTTTATGGAAAGCTGCTATCTTCACTCTGTACTGTGTATTTGAAGAAAGCTTTTTAAGAACACAGCTGTTCTGAGTTACGACTCCTTTGGAACCATAAGCCTTCTTTTTGAAGTCATAGAGAAAAATCTCGTATCCCGTAGCACCTTTGGTTTTTTTCCAGGTAAGCTTGACATTTCCCGTGCCTATATAAGTAGTTCTGAGGCCTGTTACCTTTTTGGGTGCTGTGACGGCCTTGACTGCATCGGAGTAAGCACCGTAGGTATTCTTTTTGTTCTTTGTCTTGTATGCGCGGACTTTGTATTTATATACTTTACCCGCAGAAAGAGATGACTCAGTGTAAGAAAGCTTTTTCGTTTTTCCTACATATACATACTTTTCTTTGTTTGCACTATATCTGTAAACACGGTAACCCGTAACACCGGAAACCTTTTTCCATTTAAGGGTTACTTTATTAGCGGCAACGGAGGAGACCTTTACATTCTTTACCTTGGCTACCTTAGGCGCTGCCGAAATAAGTGCTGAACAGGTAAAAATTACACTTACGCACATAACCGTGCATAAAATGAAACGGTATATTTTTTTCATTTCTATACTCCTTTTTTATTAATTTTTGCCCGTATTTTTATAATAAGTATTATGTATTATGCTAATGCCACTCCGCCGAAGGGTCTGATGGAAAGAACATAGCAGGAGTCGTCACCGAAAATTGACTTCATTGCATCTGTATATTCTCCGATCATACCGTTGGGAACAAAGGCCTGAATAGTACCTGCGAAGCCGCCACCGTGTACTCTCCATGCACCCTTACCTGAAAGAATCTGCTCACTTACGGCAAGAGCAAGAGAAAGGGGCTGATTTGTAGGAGCCTTACAGGTGTAAACATTCTGATTATACATATAGGAGGATCTGCCGCTGGCGATGATGAGCTCCTTAAAGGCTTCGAAGTCGTTTCTGCCGAGAGCTTCAGCCTGGAGAACTACCTTTTCATTTTCACCGTAGAAATGAAGGGCTCTGATAACTGCTCTTTCGCTGAGCTTTTCTGCGATAGCGCCTGCATTGGCGATAACATCCTTCTTTTCGCATTCACGGAGAACCTTTTTACCGAAATACTGTGCTACGCTTTCCATTTCGAGTCTTACAGCTGCATACTCATCAGTAAGGTCAGAGTGACTGCCCTTGGTATCTACTATGCAAAGGCTGTGTCCTGAAGATGCGAAATCAAAGTCAATCTTGTTAATAATGGGCTTATCTGTATCTTCGAAATCGATGGAAACGAATCCGCCTACAGAGCATGCCATCTGGTCGAGAAGGCCGCAGGGCTTGCCGAAGTAAACATTTTCACTGTACTGAGAAATTTTAGCGATTTCCACAGGGTCGATCTTGCCGTCATTATAAAGGTGATTAAACATAGTGCAGACGAGAACCTCAAAGGCCGCAGATGAAGAAAGGCCTGAGCCTGAAAGCACCTGTGAAGCTGTGGTAGCATCGAAGCCGCCTATCTTGTAGCCAAGCTGAGTGAAGCGGGCAGCAATACCTCTGATAATAGACTGACTTTTACCCATTTCGGCATCCTTTACGTCAAGCTCTGCACAGTTAACCTCATCCATGGGATAGCCTGATGATTTGATTCGGATGATACCCTCATCATTTTTAGCCGCTACTGCGATAGCATCGAGACTGATACCTGCAGCAAGAACAAGACCGTGGTTATGGTCGGTATGGTTACCGCCTATTTCACTTCTGCCGGGAGCGGAGAAAAGAGAAACCTCTCTGTCACCGTCCTTATCGAAAAGCTCACGGAATGCAGCGAGAACCTCGAGAAATCTCGCATACTGTGTAGCGTAAGCATACTTTTCATAAACAACAGCAAAGTTTTCATCAAGACTCTGCTCCTTGAGTAATTTTTCCATTTCTTTTGAATTTATCATTTTAATCAACCTTCCTTTGATTATTTATCTTTTAAAGACGGAATGCTCAGCACTCCGCTGATTGCCATAAGAGCTATCCCCGATAATACAGAAAGCATCATAAAGGGAACAATAAAGCTGGCCGAAGCGGGATCAAATACATTTCTGCCGATTACGGTGTAAGTGAAAAGCTTATACGCAAAGCCGCCCAATGACACAAAAATGAACTTACCGTAAGAAATATCCGTTCCGCCGTAAAGACCGCTCACAGAATTAACGGAGACACCCGGCATAAAACGCAGAATAAAAAGCACAAGCGGTGAGCCTGTTTTACTTTTGTCGATAAAATTATAAACAGAATCATATTTCCGCAATATCTTCTCCGCATTACCGCCGCCGAATTTTCTCCCCCATAAAAATTTAATGGAGAAAAGAATGATTAGACCTGCGATATTTATTATAATAGCATAGTACCAGCTGAACAAAGCTCCCGCAACTACACAGATACAGGAAATGGGGAACCAGGGAATAACAGCCTTTACCGTATAGTTAAGAAGAATGAAGATAACGGAAACCGCTGAGGCACCGTAAGCCTGCATCCATATTTCATAAGAAAGAAGTGTGTCCGTGTACTTACTGTACCAGTCCAGAAACTGCTCAGACTTAAAAAGTCTCAGAAGCACCGCAAGACCGAGAGCAAAAACGAAACACAGAAAAGCCGAAACATTCAGCACATACCGAATGCTCTTTTCCTTTTTCAAATCAACCGCCTCATTTTAAAATTTGGTGATACAAAGATACAAAAACACTATTTTACATTATTATACATTTTCATTTTATAATATATACTCTTCAAGGTCAAGCCTTTTTTGCATTTTTAAAACAATTTTTACAGTCATAAAATTAACTATGTACTTTTCGTGACAAATATGATATACTCTGATGGCAACAAATATTTAAAGGAGATTACTATGAAGTTAGTTATTTTAGACGGATACACAGAAAATCCCGGTGACCTTTCCTGGGACTGGCTGAAGGATACTGTAGACGAATACACTGTTTATGACAGCACACCTCAGGACGCGGTGGTGGAAAGATGTGCCGATGCAGATATCGTCGTAACCAATAAAAAGCTCATCACCAAAGAAATCATCGATGCCCTTCCCTCTCTTAAGTTCATCGCCACCCTCTCCACAGGCTATAATGTAGTGGACATAAAGGCCGCAAGAGAAAGAGGTATACCCGTTTCAAATATTCCCGCCTACAGCACCGACGGTGTGGCTCAGCTGGTTTTCGCGCTTCTTTTAGAAATGACGAACAGCGTAGCCGTACATAATGAAAGTGTAAAGGACGGTGAGTGGTGTCGCTGTGAGCATTTCTGTTACTGGAAAACACCTCTCACAGAGCTCAGAAATAAGACCTTCGGCATCATCGGCTTCGGCAAGATAGGCTCTGCAGTAGCGAACATAGCCAACGGCTTCGGTATGAAGGTTATCGCCTGGTCACCGAACACCAGAACCTACGACGGCTTCGGCGAAGTGGAATTCACCGACAAAGAAAGAGTCATAAAGGAAAGTGATGTGCTTTCCCTTCACTGTCCCCTCACGGAAGAAACAGAAGGAATGGTTGATATGAATTTCCTTAAAAAAATGAAATCATCCGCTTTCCTTATCAATACCTCAAGAGGGCCCGTAATAGTGGAAAAGGACCTGGCCGATGCACTTAATGAAGGTATCATAGCAGGTGCGGGACTCGATGTTCTTTCTCAGGAACCTGCCGATGAATACTGTCCCCTTCTTAAATGTGAAAAATGTATTATCACTCCCCATATTGCCTGGGCCAGTCTCGAAGCCAGAACAAGACTTATGAAAATCTTCGAAGGAAATGTAAAAGCCTTCTTAGACGGCAAGCCGACGAATGTGGTAAACTGAATATAAAAAATACACGGATGCAGTCGCTGTAACATCCGTGTATTATTTTATACAAAAAAACACTCCCCGATTAAGAGGAGTGTTTGATTATAGCTTTTTTATAAAAAAGTTAGAACAAAAATCAGTCTTCCTTTTTCTTAAGGCAAACTGCTGCTGCAGCTGATGCGATAGCGAGTGTAGCCATAGCAACTACTACTGCTGATGTATCACCTGTCTTAGGAGTTTCTGTGGTAACTACTGCGGGCTTCTTTGTAGTTGTTTCGGTAGTTTCTTCAGCTGTGGTTTCTTCTTCAACCTCACCGATGAAGCCGATGTACATGTTAGCAAAGAAGTTAACGATTTCGTTATCAAGAATACCTTCGATAGTAGCAGTATCAAGACCGAGTGCTGTAAGACCGCTCTTAAGAGTTTCAGCAAGACCTGCTGTAAGATTGGTTACAGTTGATGCTAAATCCTGTGTATCGCCACCGGAAAGAACTGCTGAGTTGCTGAGAATGCTTGTGATGTCGAAGCTACCGAGAGTGCTGAGATCGAAACTTGCAAGGTCAATACCTGCGCCTGACATTGACTCTGAAACAACAGCGAGGAGATCTTCGAGGTTTGATGCATCAAAACCGCTGAGCATTTCAGTGAAAGCAGAAGTATCAGTGGTAAGAACACTGGTAAGCCAGCTGAGATCGAGAAGAGCGGGTGTAGCTGTTGTAGAGTTAGTATTGCTGTCGGTGTCTGAACCGCCTGCTAAGTACTTATCAAGAGCAGCTTCCATTTCTTCCAAATCTTCGATACCTACGCCGCCTGCAATTTCTTCAAGTTCGATATCGGAAAGTGCTGCTGAAGCTGTGGGTACGAGCATGCATACGCAAAGCATGGCTACTACGAGAATACCTAAAATCTTTTTCATGTAAAATCTTCCTTTCTATAGATTTATATCAACGGCAATGCCGCAATATACAAATCATCTATAGTATTATACAATATATAGTATCAAAAATCAATACGCTTTTTAAATTTTCTTGCAAATAAATTAACTTTATATCTTATTACCAAGTTACGAGAACATCCAGACCGTCTGTTGCATAATCTTGACCAAGAACCATACCGTTTGATTTAAGTGCATCGCAGAAACCGAGCAGCATATCGTAGTCCTTCATAGTGATTCGGCATTTGAGTGAAAGCTCGGAACGGTCCATGAGATTATCAAGTGTGCCGGGCACGAAGCCTGTACACCACCAGTATTTAGCATAATCTCTGTGGTAAATTTCTTTGTTATCACGGTAACCGGTAAGCTCCATATAAAGAGCATCCTCATTACTTGCAGCATCATAGTGGTCACCGGCTCTTGATTTCGGCTTAGTATAAACACCGATTTCGTGACCGACGAAAACGAGACCGTACTGACCCTTCCAGAACTGAATCATCCAGTTCTTATCCTTATAGTCAAACTTACAGCGCATAGTATCGATGTAAATAGTAACCAGACCTGCGCCTATGTCAAAGATTTCGTGATAGCCGAGAGCTCTCTGCCAGGGGTCATCACTGGTGTAGTAATAATTTCCGTCAGTGCTGTACTGATAACCGGCGAGACCTTCATCGAAAATACCACCGTTATTACCGTCATTTTTCTTAGTGGTTGTTTTATTATTTGTAGTAGTGGGAGCTGTGGTTCTTTCTGTGGTAGGAGCCGTAGTGGTAGGCTTAGTGGTAGTAGTCGTCGGAGCCGTAGTGGTAGGCTTAGTGGTGGTAGTTACAGAAGAAACCGGGAAAGTAGTGATAACACTTTCGATTTTAAGAGTGGTATCTGCTATTTCAAGTTCGTCACCGACAGGTGATGAATAAACAGGCACAGTGGTGCTCGGAACCGTGGTAGAGGGAGCTGTAGTGGAAGGAACGGTAATTTCATAAACAGGAGGCACGGTAGTACCTGTGTCTATTTTTTTACTCATAGCTCTTACACCTAAAAAAGAGCCTCCGCACACTACGATAAGTGCCAGAACAATCATAATATTAATCTTATTCTTTTTCAAATCCATATTTATGTAGTCCTCCTGAAGGAATAATTTTAATCATAATAGAGGTATTATAAGATTAGCAGAAAACACAATAAAGGTCAAGTGCATTTTAACAAAATTAACAATTATTTATTCCTTTAACAAAATCAATCGGACAACCGCCTTTAACTGCAGTTGTCCGTAAAATCTGATTTAGTTGTTGCCGAAAATATTTCTGCCCTTGAATACGGGAAGAACGTCACTTTCGTCCTCGTCGGGCTCATCAAAGATGGAGCCTGTCTTTTTTGGAGGAGTTTCGATTACATCGAAGGTCTGAACGGGAGCTGCGGGCTCATTTGAGGAAATATCCTGTACGGGAGTCTCAAAAACGGGAGCCTTTTCTTCTGTTCTGGGTTTTGCACTCTGATCAAAGATAGAAGCGAAGCCCTGACCGAATTTAGTGGATGCGAAATCAACTGCATCTGCGCCCATAGTGAAGATGGAGCCTGCAGAGCTCTTTGTTGACTGGCTGATGAACTCAGGAGCCGCACCCTGCTGTACAGCCTGTGCATTCTGCTGAACCTCAGCTGCCTGAGGAGCTTCCTCCTGCTTTTCGAGGCCAAAGCCTGTAGCGATAACGGTGATACGCATTTCGTCGCCCATATCTTCGTCAAATACAGAACCGAAGATGATGTTTGCATCGGGATGTGTAGCTTCGGAAATAAGTGTACCTGCCTGTTCGATCATATCCAGAGACATATCTGATGAACATGTAACATTGATGATAACACCGCTTGCACCGTCGATAGCTGTTTCGAGAAGAGGACTGGTGATAGCCTGCTTGGTAGCTTCGGCTGCGCAGTCTGCACCCTTACCTGAACCGATACCCATATGAGCAAGGCCTGCATCCTTCATTACACTTTTGATATCAGCGAAGTCGAGGTTGATATAGCCGGGAACCTTGATAGTATCTGAAATACTCTTTACACCCTGCCATAAAACATTATTTGCTTTACCGAAGGCATCCTTCATTGAAAGAGATTTATCGCCGAGAAGCTTAAGTCTTTCATTAGGAATAACAATAAGGCTGTCAACGTGCTTTTCAAGCTCTCTGATGCCGTCCTCTGCCTGCTGCATTCTTTTTTTACCTTCAAATTTGAAGGGTTTGGTTACGATACCTACTGTAAGAGCACCGAGCTCACGTGCGATTTCTGCAACAACGGGAGCTGCGCCTGTACCTGTACCGCCGCCCATACCTGCGGTGATAAATACCATATCAGTGGAGCGTAAAGCATCGGCGATTACATCGCGGCTTTCCTCAGCGGCCTTTCTGCCTACTGCAGGATCACCGCCTGCACCCATACAGCCTGTAACCTTTTCACCGATCTGAATTTTGTGAGTTGCTTTTGAGTTTTCGAGAATCTGTCTGTCGGTATTGATTGAAAGGAACTCAACACCTACGATGCCTGATTCAACCATTCCGTTAACGGCATTACCGCCGCCACCGCCGACACCGACTACTTTAATCTGGTTATAAGCGATATTTTCGTTATCCATTACGAAGCCCATTTTACTTCCTCCTAAAATATATTTTAATCTGGTAATTTTAAATTATGTCTGCCGCACAAAAATACTGCGACAACCTATTATTCAAGTCATTATAACACAGTATTTCAAAAAATACAATAATAAACCGTATATTTTTTATTATGAAAGTTACTGCTTATTTATTCATGCTTCCCGGCTTGAAGGTTGCCTGTCCCTCATAGCGGGTCTCGATATAGCCCGTCTGTCCGTTGATGATATCCTGATCTTTTTCGATTATATTCATAGCAAATTCGAGCTGACTTTCGAGCTTGTCACAGCTTCCGAGATAGATGTTTATCCTCGAATCATAAATAACATTTACATTACCGAGATCCGTAACATCGATTACACCCTTAGTAAATCTGCCTGATTTTTCCAGCACGGCAACTATCTCTTTAACCTTTTCATATTTGGGAAGGTTATTCTCTGTCGGAACATAAGCCTTTCCTGTCTCTGCCGCCTGCTCCTCGAAGCCCTCGGCAAGATATCTTCCGTCAGTAAGCTTCTTTTTATTAAGCGAGAGCACCTTTCCGTCGGCATCAAGGCAAATAAAGCCTGTACCGTTTGAAATCAGGTATTTTTCCTGAGTAGGAGTAACATTCAGAACAAGAGTGTCGGGGAACTGATAGTCAACCTGAACATCCTTTATATAAGGTAACGCCCCTGTAACTGCATCATTTACAGTCTTCTCTCTTACGGAGAGCATATTTATTCCAACATAGATATTTGCTTTTTCCAGTATTTTTTCATTTTTGTAGCGGCTTTCACCTACTATGTTTATCACAGAAACGGGAGCACCCTTACTGTAGGCATAGGCACATACACAGCACGCCACGACAGCAAGAGTTATAAGAACCGTAGCGGCAGCTATAATCTTTGCCTTCAGACGCTTGGAGCGGCTGGTCTTTTTCCTCATTTCGTCGTAGGAAACTCCCTGTCTGCTCTGCTTTTTCACCTTTTCCCTGGAGCGGGCACGGTCACGGGCTCTCTTTTTTTCCTTCTGTATTCTTACCTTATTTTCGCGGCTTTCGATATTTCTGGTATCTCTGCCCTTAGGCTCACGGCTTTTGCTTCCGACAGGCTTTTTATCCTTTTTCTGTGTTTTTTTCTTAGGTGATGCAGTGCTCTTTTTCTTCTTTTCGGCAGAAGGAGCGGTAGCTTTTCTGCCACCGTCGGAGATTCTGTCCTCACCTACATCAAAGCCTGAAGCTTTCCTTTTCTGCGTACCCTCAGCCTTTCCCGCGTTATTTTTTTTAGCAGAAGACGCTTTTTTCGGCTGTGAGGGACTTTTTCTGACAGGAGTATATTCAGATGAAGAAGAGCCTGTGCTGATCGGTTCCCACATAGACGAGGTAACATTCTGCACCGTTCTGCCTGCATTTCTTTCACTGTATGAGCCAAAGGGATTATTTTTGTCTGCCATCAAATACACTCCTTTCAGAAAAATACGGCAACTGAATCCTGATGCGAAAAGCATCACAGACAGCCGCCGAAAAAATAAACTATTGCTTTACACGTTTAATATCTGCACCCAGAAATTTAAAACTTTCCTCTATTTTTTCATAGCCTCTGTCGATATGACTGATATTACTTATAACTGTACTGCCCTTCGCACAAAGCCCTGCCACTACCAGTGCCGCTCCGCCTCTCAGATCCGAAGCAGTTACCGATGTGCCGTGCAGCTCCTTTACGCCGTCGATAAGAGCAAGCTTTCCTTCGGTTTTTATCTTCGCGCCCATTCTGTTCAGCTCACTTACGTGCTTAAAGCGGCTTTCGAAGATATTTTCTATGATAACACTCGTACCCTGCGCCACCGTCAGCATCGCCATAATCAGCGCCTGCGCATCGGTAGGAAAGCCGGGATAAGGCATAGTCCTTATATCACGTACAGCGCGCAGCGGTTTATCTCTGCGGATCCTGACAGCATTCTTTCTGTCATCCACAGTACACCCCGCATTTTCGAAAATAGGTATTACTGTACGGAAATGATTGGTATTAACACCGTGAAGAGTGATGTCTCCGCCTGTTATCGCTGCTCCCGACATATATGTGAGAGCAACTATACGGTCAGCCATAACCGTATATCGGCATCCGTGAAGCTTTCTGACACCCTCGATAACCACCGTACCCTGCATACGGAAGCTGATTTTACATCCGCATTCATTTAAAAATGCCGCAAGGTCATAGATTTCCGGTTCTCTGGCCGCGTTATGGATTACTGTCCTTCCCTTCGACAGTGCGGCGGCAAGAATAATATTTTCCGTGGCACCTACACTCGGAAAAGAAAGACTTATAACGGAGGTGGCATTATCCTTCGCTCTTTCACACCGGATACAGCCATAATCCTCTTCGATTCTGAAGCCCATAATTTTAAGGGAGCTCAGATGAAGATCGATAGGTCTCAGTCCGATTTCACAGCCACCCGGAGCAGACATTTCCGCCCTGCCCATTCTGCCGAGAACGGAGCCTAAAAAGACAATAGATGAGCGCATTTCATGCATCAGCGAATCCGGTATATTATAGCACGAAAGGCAGGAAGAATCAACAGTGACCGTATTATTTCCTGTTTTTACTTTACATCCCAGATGTCTGAGAATGTCTATAGCCGCCTTCGTATCGGTGAGCTCAGGACAGTTATGTATCTGACAGACACCGCCCACCAGAACAGTAGCCGCCAGAATGGGCAGAGAGCTGTTTTTCGAGCCTTGAACGGCTGTCTCTCCCATAAGACGTATGCCCGAATTAACAATTAAACTGTCCATAGAATCACACCTTTCACCCCATTGTATGCAAAAACGGTGAAAACGGTGAATTTTTATTTGAAAACTTATTATTTTATCAGAGAAATTACGATATCAGCTATCTGCTCTTTGGCATCGAATACTGCCATAGATTTAGCATTCTGTTCCATTTCGTTTCTCTTGCCCTTATCGTTTACGAGAGAGCAGAAAAGAGCGTCCATTTTTTCGTCGGTAAGCTCCTTTTCTTCGATAACATAGGCCGCTCCCCTGTTGACCAGAGCCATAGCATTATGATACTGATGATTTTCAGCTACATTGGGAGAAGGAATGAGAATAGATGCCTTACCGAGAGCCTGAAGTTCCGAAAGAGAAGAAGCACCTGCTCGGCAGATAACCACATCGGCCGCAGACATACATCTGTCCATATCACTTATGTATTCACGGATTTCCACATTGGGAGCCTTCTCCGTATCAACTCCCATTTCTCTGAGCTTTTCGGGTACCCACAGACCGTACTGACCCATAGCGTGAAGAAAACGGATATTTTCATCCTTATGATGAGAAGCGATAATCTTAGTCATCGCTGTGTTTATGGTAGCTGCACCGAGGCTTCCGCCCATAGAAAGAACGAGAATTTCATTATCCTTTATGCCCATTTCCGCTCTGGAGAAATCTCTGTCAGCCTTAAGCATTTCACCTCTTACGGGAAGACCTGTGACGACGGGAGGATTTTTACACTGAAGATATTTTTCTGCGTCCTTGGCAGTAAGCATAACTCTGTCTACTGTTTTTGCGAGAGTTTTATTGGTAACACCCGGAAAGGCATTCTGCTCGTGAATAGCCGTAGGGATACCCATCTTGGCCGCCATACGGAGCACAGGGCCGCTTACATAACCGCCAAAGCCAACTACCACATCAGGTGAAAAGCCCTTGATTATCTTCTTTACCGCTGAGGATGAGGTAAGAAGATAAAAAACAGCAAGGATATTTCTTATGATATTTTCGACGGAAATCTTTCTCTGAAAGCCTGCAATTCTGATAGTTTTCAGATTGAAGCCCGCATTCGGTACAAGCTTGGTTTCCATTTTACCCTGAGCACCGACAAAGAGAATTTCTGCATCGGGGTATCTTTCTCTTATCTCACCTGCTACAGCTAAAGCGGGATTAATGTGACCTCCTGTGCCGCCTGCGGCAAATAATATTTTCATTATCATCATTCCTTTTCAACTTTTGAATTTCTCGAAACCGAAAGAACTATTCCCATTTCTATCAGCAGTACCAGCAGTGCCGTACCTCCGTAGCTGAAGAAGGGAAGTGCCATACCCGTATTCGGTATAAGGTCCGTAACAACGGAAATATTGATTATTACCTGTAATGCAACCTGTATCATTATACCCATTACCACCAGCGAGCCGAACATATCCTTACACTTGGCGGCAATCATAAAGCCTCTGCAGATAAGAGCGGCAAAGAGAATAATGACAAAAGCCGCACCGATAAAGCCGAATTCCTCGCAGAAAACAGGGAAAACGAAGTCGTTCTGAGGTTCGGGAATATAAAGCTGTTTCTGTTTGGAATTACCGAGTCCAACACCGAAAAGACCGCCTGAGCCGATGGCATAAAGTCCGTTTACGGTCTGTCTTCTGTTTTCAATGTAAGCGGGATTATCCTTATCGAGCCAGCACATAATACGGCTTGCCGCAAAGCCGAAGCCGTCGAGAATGTCGGGCTTGATTATTACGAGGGCAACCACAGCTCCTATAGCTGCGAAAAGTGCGGCAAAGTATACCTTTTTCGCACCGCTGAGCCACGCCATAGCGATAGCCATAAGCATAAGAAGGATAGCAGCTGAATAGTGCTTTTCCAGAAGAACGAGACCGAAATAGGAAATGGCAACTATCGCCAGAAGCACACAGGCCGAAAAAGGAGTTCTGGCAAAAGCAAAAAACTTTCTTTCGAAATCGGAAAGAGTATCCCTGTCGGGAGTAAATTTACCTATTTTATTTTTAGGTGCCCTGAGAGCATTTTTCATAACGCATATCATATATGCCATTACGATGATGAGAGTAAACTTAGCGAACTCTGAGGGCTGAATCTGCATACCGCCGATATAAATCCAGCGGCTCGTATCTGCGTCACTGCCCATATTATATATGAGAGTATATATAAGAACCAGAACTGTAGCAATATATGCAAAGGGAGCAAATCTTCCGTTAAAAACACGGTAGTCGAGCTTACTGAAAAACGCCATAGCCACAAATCCGATCACGGCATTTTTAAGCTGTGAAAAGAAAAATTCATTAGCATCGCCTCTGTTATAGGTCGCGTAGGCATAGGAGGCCGAATACATCGCGATGATACCTACCGTAAAGAGTAATAATACTATACAGGCAAACACCACATCAAAGCTTCCCTGATGAAAGAAATTTGTTCTTACCTTGCTTTTTATTCCGTTAAACATTTCAGAAGGCGCCGAAAGCTTGATTTTTTTCGCTTTACGGGACTTTCTCTTTTTTTCTTTCATACCTTTACCTCCTGCCTCAGAATTTTAAGAATTATACCTTAAACGGTGAAATACATAACAGCTACACCGATAATACAGCCGATAAGACTAACTGTGCTGAACACAGCCACGATTTTATTTTCGCTCCAGCCTGACATTTCGAAATGATGATGGATGGGAGCCATTTTGAATACCTTCTTTTTACGGATTTTTATGGAGGCTATCTGAATTACATCGGAAAGAGCCTCGATAACATAAACTATACCGATGGGAAGAAGGATGATGGGACAGTCCACTGCATAGGCTAAAGCCACTACAAGACCGCCGAGGAACATCGAACCTGTGTCACCCATAAATACCTTGGCAGGATAACGGTTCCATACTACATAGCCTGCACAACCGCCTGCAAGCGCAGCGCCTAAAATACCTACAGAGGTAGTCTTCATCATAAGTGCGATTACTGCGAAGGCTACACCTACGGGAATGGTAACCGTACCGCAGAGACCGTCGATGCCGTCAGTAAAGTTAACTGCATTGATTGCGCCGTAAATTACACATACGCTGAAAATACAGAAGAAGATAAT
This sequence comes from uncultured Clostridia bacterium, assembly GCA_937901145.1. GTDB lineage: Bacteria > Bacillota > Clostridia > Oscillospirales > Acutalibacteraceae > UBA6857. The sequence goes on along the minus strand of CALCHE010000028.1, from coordinate 18,711 downwards.
TCCGCCCACAGAGTCGAAATTAACCTTGCCGAAGAAGGGAATGTACATGGATGTGCTTTCGCTGATGACGAGTGAAGCAAGATAAGCACCGATGATAAGCACCTGCGGAATAGTTTTCTGAATTTCCGTAAGACCGAGATTTCTCTTTTTTACTACCTTGATATAGTCATCGGCAAAGCCCACAAGAGCGAAGCATATAGCCATAAGTATACCTGAAAAAAGCTTGGTGTACTGCTGATATCTGGTTATGTCGAGCTCAGCAAAAATCTGAAGGCCCGTAAATTTGCAGATAAGGAAAGTAACAGCAGTGGCGAAAATGGTACCGATGATAAACATAATACCGCCCATAGTGGGAGTACCCTGCTTTTTTGCGTGCCAGTTAGGTCCTATATCCGTGAGAATATTCTGTCCGAATTTAAGGTTATGAAGCACGGGAATAAGCACAAAGCCTAAAAGTGCCGTAACTCCGAAGGAGATTACGAGTGAAATAACAAGTGATAAAGTGCTGGTCATTTAAAACATTCCTTTCAAATATCTTTAAGGTGACATACCTGTCATCCTAATAATTCCTTTATTATTTTTCTTTCATCCATAGGGATTTCCTCCCCTTTGACAGTCTGACTCGTTTCGTGACCCTTGCCTGCCAGAAGGATTATATCATTCTCCTTCGCATTTTTCAAGGCAAAGTCAATAGCCTTTCTCCTGTCCTGATGAATGAACATAGGCGTCTTTGTGCCTTTGACGGCACTTACTATGTCTCTGATTATATCCATAGGCTCTTCGCTTCGGGGATTATCGCTGGTAACGATCACCATATCCGAATAGTCAGCAGCTATCTTGCCCATTTCTCCGCGCTTTTCCCTGTCTCTGTCACCACCGCAGCCGAAAACGGTAATAATTCTGTTTTTCGGGAAATTACCGAGAGTTAAAAGCACCTGCTTAAGACTGTCGGGAGTGTGGGCATAGTCGATTATAATTTTGAAATCCCTGTCGGTGGGCACTATCTCAAATCTGCCTCTGACACCGTAAAAATTTCTCAGTGCCGCCGAACATGACTCGAGAGAAACACCGACCGAAAGAGCCGTAATAATTGCCGCCATAGAATTTGAAACATTATATGCGCCGGGAAGCTTAAGCTTAATACGGTGGATAAGACCGTCGGAAACGATAGCGTAATCAGTAATGCCTTCGCTGAATTTTATTGCCTTGGCAGTAAAGTCAGCCTCATCACTTTTAAGAGAATAGGTTTTTATATCACCCGCCACTGATTTTTTAAATTCATCAGCGAATTTGTCGTCATCATTTATAACCGACAGACGGCTGGAGGAAAAGAGAAGCTTTTTAGCATTTTTATAGCTTTCCATATCGCCGTGATAATCCAGATGGTCCTCGGTGAGATTAAGAAAAACACCCACCTCGAAATCAAGACCGTAAAGTCTCTGCTGTACAAGTCCCTGTGAGGAAGCCTCGATTATACAGATCTCTGTACCGCATTCAGCCATTTCGCTGAACTTTTTATGCATATAAAAGCTGTCGGGAGTAGTAAGAAAAGATTCACTGCTTTCTCCGCAGAGCTTATTGCAGACAGTACCGAAAAGGGCGCACTTATGCCCTGCCATAGTAAGAATATTATATATCATGGTGCTTACGGTGGTTTTTCCGTTAGTACCCGTGACACCGATAAGCCGTAGCTTTCTGTGACTGAAGCCGAAGAAGGCGGCACATAAAAGGGAATAAGCCTTTCTGGTATCCCCGACTATAATCGTGTTTTCACATACATCCTTCTGAGCTACTACTGCCACAGCTCCCTTTTCGATAGCCTGACGGACATAGCTCTCCCCTTTTTCGTGGCAGACGAAGAGAGTGTCCTGTCTTACCTTACGGGAATCGTCAGTAATATATTTTATATCCTTATCCTCGTTTTTATACTCGATACCTGACTGAAAAAGCAAAGTGGAAATAAGCATAGTGTTCCTCCGTTAAAAGTGTACGGTATCAATCGACTGCTATATTTTCCTGTCGGAAGTATACCGTAATGTTCGAGCCTGCGTCTACGGTAGTATCCTTCGCGATATCCTGATTATAGGAAAGTGAGCCTGCTGTTTCAGCGGGACCTGAGAAGATTACATTAACACCGTTTTCCGTCGCAAGAGTGTTTACCTGAGAGGCCGTAAGGCCTGTGAAATCGGGAACTTTTACTTCCTGTGATTTTGTATCCTTTTCTGTATAGAGAATGATAACGCCGTTTTTAGGTATGCTCTGTCCCGATGCGGGAACCTGAGAAACGACGGTTTCGCCTTTACCGATAACCTTGGCTGTGAAGCCCTCTGATGCTGCAGAAACTTTGGCTGCGCTGACAGTTTTACCTACGAGAGTGGGAGTCACTCTGCTTACTGAAGCGAGCTCCTTAGCTGTGTACTGAGGCTCCACATTCAGATAATCGAGCGTAGCTTCCATAACCTCCTTAGCTATGGGAGCGGCCAGAACACCGCCTCCGCGGTAAGGACCGGGAGCATTATCGACACCCACGAGAATAGCTATTTCGGGGTCATTTGCAGGAGCATAGCACACGAAGGATGCGATGTAGATATCCTCATCAGAGCCGTCGTCAAGCTTTTCGGCTGTAGCAGTTTTACCTGCCACACGGTAACCTGCGATATATGCGTTTTTACCTGTACCGCTTTCTACTACTGCCTCCATCATCGAGCGTACCTTGGCACAGGTAGACTCGGAGATTACAGTTCTTCTGACAGTAGGCTGTGTTTCGGAAATCACATTACCTTCACTGTCAACCATTTTATCCACAAGATAGGGCTTCATCAGCTTACCGCCGTTGGCGATGGCACAGGTAGCACTGAGAAGCTGTAAGGGGCTGATTCTTACAGTCTGACCGAAGGAGGTACTCGCAAGGTCGACCTTAGTCATAGTTTCCTGCTTATGAACATAGGGGTAAGCCTCATTACCTGTGTCGATACCTGTTCTTTCGGTAAAGCCGAAGGCCTCGAAATATTTGTAATAATTATCCTTACCGAGAGTCTGACCCACGTGGATAAATCCGCAGTTACAGGAGTTCATAAGCATCTGGGTAAGTGTCTGTGTACCGTGAGCCTTATTCTGAGCACAGCGGTAGGTTATGTCTGCGATTCTGTTATAGCTACGGCAGGTATAGGTTGAGTTCAGAGAAACCGCACCCTCCTCGAGAGCTGCCGCCGCAGTAAAGATTTTAAATGTAGAGCCCGGCTCATAGGTATCCGTAACACAGAAGCTGCTCCACTGGTCGTAAAGAAGACGGCTGTATTCGGCATTATATTCCTCACTGCCCTCTTCGAGCTCCTTAAGCAGGGTTTTATCCGCTGATTTAATGAGCTTACCGGGATTCGTGAGATCAAAGTCAGGCTTATCGCTCATAGCCAGAACTGCACCTGTATCTACGTCCATAACGATACCGTAAACACCGTCAGGCTTGATGCTTTCGAGAGCCTGATCGAGTGCGTTTTCGAGATAAGACTGAATATTTTCGTCGATAGTAAGGACCACACCGTTACCGTCGGTGGCATCGAAAACAGTTTCATAGCTCGACTCGAGTACATTTCCTCTTGAGTCCTTGGCAGTTACGATTCGTCCGCTTTCGCCCTTAAGAACGTCATTATAGTACTTTTCTATACCTGTTTCACCGTTGCCGTCAGCATTTACCACGCCGATAAGCTTTGAGGCGAAGTTTTTCTGAGTGTAAACTCTTTTGCTGTCATTTTCATAGGAGAAATAACGGGCAGGTCTTATCTTTTTGTCTTTGAGCTCAGTTATTGTCTTGCCCCAGCTGGTACTCTCCACAGGAACCTGAAAAACATACTCTGTTTCAAGAAATGTCTGAAGCGCGATTTTCTGGGTGGGAGTAACCTCTTTTTTTACACGGACATATTTGCTGTCAGGTCGGGTAATGAGCTCTTTCACATCCTTAGCCTTCGACGAAACAGCCTTGGCTATACCTTTGGAAAGATAGGTGTAGAACTCTTCCAGATATTTTTCGTCGTAGCTTTTGAAGCCTTTTCTGATTTCATCGGGGTTGGCACATAAAATCCACGCGGATGTACTCGTAACGAGAGGTGTCATATTACGGTCGTAAATAGTACCTCTTACTGCATCTATCGTTTCATCGTAAAGCTGATTTCTCGCTGCGGCTTCACGGTATTCCTCACCGTGAACCACCATAATATAGCCTACGGCACCCAGGTTAACACAGAAGAAAAATGCCATAAACAAAGCCACGAGACTTCTCACTCTGCGGACAAAAACAAGGTCAGTTTTTCTCTTTACTCTGTCCTTAAAAACCCGTATATACACCCTTATTCACTCCTTTATAAATATCCAAAACAGGGGCTGCATAGTAAATCTTACTTTTACAGTCCCCTTTTCAATAATATTCATCGTATTTGTTTTTTATTTAGCTTATTCCGCATTCTGAGATAAAATAACACGGTTTCCCTTTTCTGAGCCAAGATAAATTTCGTTTTCGGGAGTAACCTTGACAAGACCGAGCTTTTCGACGGCGAATTTATCAATGTTCTCTACACTTTTAAGTGCTGTAAGCTTGGCGTTCAGCTCTTTATTTTCAGCCTGGCAGATAACGAGCTGTGCATTAGCGCTGTCAAGTCTCTTTTTAGCCTTATCCTTAGCTATAAAGCTGTTACAGGCCACAGCAAACATAGCCAGAACCACACAAAGAAATGCCGCTGCCTTCATTACCTGAAGAGTAGCCTTTTTTCCCTGTGCAGCTTCAGACTGCTGTACTTTATTTATTTGTCTCTGCTGCTCGGCTCTGCGTCTTTTTTCTTCCCTTTCCAATGGCTGTGCCGGTGCGGCATTACTGTAGCCGTAGTCATACTTATAAGCATACTCTGCTGCCATTTGAATTCACCCCAAATACAGATTAATTTATTCTTTCTCTCTTATTCTTTCCACACATCTCAATGTAGCACTCCGTGAGCGCTGATTTTCTTCGATTTCTCTTTCCGAAGGAAGGACCTTTTTAAAAGGCAAAGAGCCTTCCGGTGTTTTTCCGCAAACACAAATCGGATAACTCGGAGGACATTCACAGCCTTTGCAGAAGGAAGCAAATGCTTTTTTCACTATTCTGTCCTCGAGAGAGTGGAAGGTTATTATTGCCACTCTTCCGCCCACATTGACCGAGGCAAACATATCGCCTACCGTGTCACTTATTTTCTGAAGCTCACCGTTTACCTCCAGACGGAGTGCCTGAAACACTCTGCGCGCCGGATGTCCGCCTGTTCTTCTGGTGGCGGCAGGGATAGCTTCTTTTATTATCTCTGCTAATTCCGTAGTAGTTTTTATCTCTTCTCTTTCCCTATAAGCGACTATGTTTGCCGCTATTCTCTGAGCGAACTTTTCTTCACCGTAGTCTCTGAATATTCTGGTCAGTTCCTTCTGAGAATAGGTAGCGACTATATCAGCCGCCGATGTACCCTCCTGAGACATTCTCATATCGAGAGGAGCCTCATTATGAAAGGAAAAACCTCTTTCGGCTGTGTCGAGCTGATGAGAGGAAACTCCCAGGTCAGCCATCACACCGTCAACCTCATTTATTTCTAAAGTATCAAGTATCTTTTTTAGGTTAGAAAAGTTATCGTGAACCACCGTTACACGGCTGTCGCCTCCGATTCTTTCCTTTATTATTTCGATAGCGTCAGGGTCCTGATCGATAGCGATAAGTCTGCCCTTCTCAGAAAGCCTTCTGAGAATTTCGCTGCTGTGTCCGGCACCTCCGCAGGTACAGTCCACATAAATACCGTCAGGCTTTATATCCAGAGCGTCTATGGTTTCATCGAGAAGAACACTTTTATGAGAAAATTCCATTATGCGCTCCTCCTTTTATAAGCCAAGGTTAAGGAACTTACCTTCGGACTGATATTTGCGGTAAACATCTGCCTCATCCTCGAGAGCCTGTTCGTCAGCAGCATTGGCTGCAGTAACGGAAGCAAGATATTTTTTGTAGTTGGAGGGACTCATAACCTCGATGTAATCACCGAAGCCGACAAAGATACAGGTCTTTTCGATTTCAGCCGCTTCAGTAATCATCTGATTGAGAACCACTCTGCCCTGACTGTCACATCCGGCTGTGTCGGTGCCGAGATGAAACTGTGCGAGAATGTTTCTTTTTTCGATGGGAGTTCTGGCTCTCATAAGAGCTTCGTCACGGCTGCGCTCGAACTCCTCTGCATTATAAAGCTGTATGGACGGATACTTGGATGCGTGAAATTTACAGATAAACTCTTCACCGAGGCCCTTACGGAACTTCACGGGAAGTATAACTCTGTTCTTACCGTCAAGGTTATGTTCAAATGTTCCTAAAAACATCATTTCAAGCACCGTCCTTTCTTTTGTATTTTATAAGGATTCTCCACCACAAATCACCACTCTATAGGTAGCAATATGGGACAATTCTCCAAAATCGTATTTTTATTATAATATGTACATCCTGGAATGTCAATGGATTTTCAGTATTTTTTTAATATTTTTTAGAAAAACTTTTGCAGCAAAATCCCTTTATAAATAAAGGATTTCAGGACTTTTACCGAATTTTGTGTCTTTAAATTTTTATCTGCATAAGGCTAACTTTACAGCAAGGTGTTCCGAAAGACTACAGTTAATAATTTATTAATATTTAAACCCGCATTTTTCCTTTTATCGATGCAAAACTGATAAAAAAAGCAAAAAAATCACCCTGAATCTCCTTAAAAGAGTTCAGAGTGATTAAAATTTATTCTGTTTTTTCAGATTTATCCTTTGGCATCGTACCAGGTTTTACCCGAATGCACATCAGCCAGAAGCTTTACCTTCATTTTACAGGCGTTTTCCATTTCCTGCTTCAGAATTATCTCGACAGCCTGTCTGTCCGTTTCCTTACATTCGACGATCAGTTCATCGTGTACCTGCATAATAAGCTTAGCATCGAGGTTTTCCTTTTTAAGACGTCCGTAGACCTTTACCATAGCTATTTTTATAATATCAGCGGCTGTTCCCTGAACGGGAGCATTTTTTGCCACACGCTCACCGAAGGCCTGAAGCATCTTGTTTGATGCAGTAAGCTCGGGGAGATATCTTCTGCGCTTAAAGACTGTGCTGACATAACCGTCTTCCCTCGCCTTTTCCACTACCTTTTCCAAATAGTCCCTGACGGCACTGTAGTGGTGAAGATAGCCCTTTATATAATTATCTGCTTCCTTTCTCGTTACACCTATATCCTTGGCTAAAGAGAAGGCACCGATGCCGTAAACTATGCCGAAATTAACAGCCTTGGCACGGCTTCTCATAAGAGGTGTAACCATAAACAGAGGCATATTGAACACCTGGGAGGCAGTGATGGCGTGGATATCCTCGCCGTTATTGAAGCCTTCTATCATAGTAGCATCATTGGAAAGATGAGCAAGAACACGAAGCTCAATCTGCGAATAGTCGGCATCTACAAGGCATCTGCCCTCATCGGAGGTAAAAAAGCGTCTCATTTCTCTGCCGAGCTCAGAGCGGACGGGAATATTCTGTAAATTAGGCTCGGTAGAGGAAATTCTGCCCGTTCTCGTTTCCGTCTGATTCAATGTGGAACGGATTCTGCCGTCAGAGTCGATAACCTTCAGAAGACCTTCACAGTATGTGGATTTTAACTTAGCGAGAGTTCTGTATTCGAGAACATCGGCAACTATAGGATACTCCCCTGCCAGCTCCTCGAGTACATCCGCATTGGTGGAGTAGCCGCTCTTTGTCTTTTTCTTGCAGGGAAGACCTAATTTTTCAAAAAGAGCAACTCCTAACTGTTTAGGTGAATTGATATTGAATTCAAATCCTGCTTTTTCATAGATTTTATCAGTAAGCTCCTGAACCTTAAGAGAAAGCTTTTCACCGAAAGCCTCAATTCCCGCTCTGTCCACGAGGAAGCCTGTGTTTTCCATATCAGCTAAAACGAGAGAAAGAGGAAGCTCGATGTCACGGAGAAGCTCCGTCTGACCGTTTTCTTCGATAAGAGTGCTTAATCTTTCGCAAAGCTCCTTAAAGGAAACGGCTACCACTGCCTTTTCCTTTTCGCCTTCCTCACACTCGGCATCAGACATACAGGAATATTCCTCGCAGAGTCTTTCTGGTGCATAAGAAGATGCAGAGGGATTAAGAATATAACCTGCAAGTGCAGTATCCATTACTGCATTTTTTATCTCTATGCCTTTTTTTAGAGCATATTTATAAAGAGCTTTTATGTCGCTTGTGTATTTTTCACTGTCAGAAGAAAGGAATGAGCTGATGAATTCGCCGAAATCGAAGCAATCCTTACATACATACTTTGCTTCATTTTCAAAGGAGAAATAAAGCTTTTCTATATTTCCGTCTGTGTCATAATCCGTAAGGAAATAAGCCTCATCCTTAATCTTGCCCAGAAGAAAAGGTAAATCTCTTTCCTCGCTGTAAGCTTTCTTTTCTTTTTCCTTTTCGGGAAGCACCCGGATTTTCTCTCTCGTCAGACCGAGCTTTTCGATAATTCCGAACATTTCCAGAGACACGAGAAGAGACAAAGCCTTCTGCAAATCACCCTCACCGATAATATAGCTGTCCATATTAAGATCAACGGGTGCCTCAAGACAGATGGTGCCGAGAGTACGGCTCAGGTATGCCATATCCTTGCCTGCGACAAGCTTATCGTGAACGCCTTTTTTTATGTCGAGCTCGTCGATATGGTCATAAATATAATCAATGCTTCCGTAATTACGGATAAGGTCTCCGGCTGTCTTCTGTCCTACACCTGCCACACCGGGAATATTATCCGAGGAGTCACCCATAAGAGCTTTGATTTCAATCATACCCTCAGGCTCTACACCGTATTCCTCCATTAATTTATCCTTATCGTATACGGTGGTTACTGCCTTACCCATCTTAGTGGAAGCTAAAAGAACCTTAGTGTTATCGCTGACAAGCTGAAGTGAGTCTCTGTCTCCCGTGGCGATAAAGCAGAGGTCATCACCCTTACACTGTGCAGAAAGTGTGCCTAAAATATCATCAGCCTCATAGCCTTCCTTTTCCACTACGGTATAGCCGAGAGCTGTGAGAAGCTCCTTCAGAATAGGCATCTGACTGCGAAGCTCATCGGGCATACCCTTTCTGCCTACCTTATACTCCTCATACATTTTATGGCGGAAGGTAGGAGCCTTAAGGTCAAAGGCTACCGCCGCCCTGTCAGGCTGACATTCCTCACAGAGTTTGATAAGAATATTCATAAAGCCGTAAATACCGTTAGTAAACTGACCGTCCTTTGTAGTAAGCATCTTAATGCCGTAAAAGGCACGGTTAACGATACTGTTACCGTCGATTACAAGAAGTCGCATAAAATTACACCTCTTTTTTATTCGTTAAGGATAAGTATAGCACACTTTTAAGGAAAATGCAAAAGCTAAATTAATGGTGATGGTGGTGATGATGTCCCGCCGCCCTGTGACAGTTCACCTCACAGTGATGCTCCTCACATTTCTCTGATGTTCTTTCCGTTTCAATAACTGAGTGATTAATGCCGTGATGTGAAAGCTCGTGGCGGATTTTTTCTTTAACGGCAGAAAAATCTCCGTCGCTCACCACGTGCATAGTGGCACAGTTACTGTAGCCGTCCATAGTCCACAGGTGGATATGATGAACATCGGCTACCTCTTCTATAGAAAGAATGTGTTCTCTGATTTCCTCCACTGTAACTCCGTCAGGTGCTTTTTCGAGAAAGACAGAAAGGCTTTCTTTGAGATTTTTGCAGGAATTAATAAGAATAAACAGAGCTACACCTATTGACATCAGAGGGTCGATAAAGGTTAAATCAGTAAACCTCATAATCACTGCACCCACTAAAACCACTATCCAACCGAGAGCATCCTCGAGCATATGAAGATTTACAGCCTTTCGGTTAAGAGAGTCTCCCTCCCTCGTGAAAATAACCGCAGAAAAATTCACGGCTGTACCGATAAGGGCAAAGATAATCATTCCGTTATAGTTCACAGGCTCGGGATTAAGAAGACGAAGAACAGCCTTGTAAATAACGAACACTGAGCCGAAAAGAAGTATGGCAGTTATCATCAGGCTTCCCATTACCGAATAACGAAGATAGCCGTAGGTGTAATTTTTATCAGGTGCCTTTTTGCTTTTTCTTTCGAAGAAATAAGACAGACCTATTCCCGCCGCATCGCCTAAATCGTGAAGAGAATCGGAAATGATGGCCACACTTCCCGTCACTGTACCTCCGATAAATTCAAATACGGAAAAGAACAGGTTTAAAAGAAAAGCTATCAATATTTTCTTATCTGTTTTCATTCTGCACCTCATTCAATCACGTGTTCAAGACCGAGATTAATAATATCTCTCACGTGTTCATCATCGAGCATATAAAAGATAATCTTGCCCTCTCTGCGGCAGCGTACAAGCTTAGACGCTTTCAGTATACGAAGCTGATGGCTGACAGCTGAGGCAGACAGACCGAGCATTTTCGCCATGTCGCTGACACAGAGCTCATTACCCGACAGGGCATAAAGGATTCTGATACGGTTAGAATCACCGAAAATTTTAAAAAGCTCCGCCAGGTCGAAGAGCACATCCTCATCGGGCTGACCCTCGGCAAGTTTTTCTGCGGTCTCCTTTTCTATTATGAGATATTCTTTATCCATTTATATCACCTTTTCACTTTATCATTTGAACATCTGTTCAAATATGATTATATGCATCTGTGCTTATCTTGTCAAGGATTTTTCAAAAAGATAGTGCATTTTTTTCTTTTTTATGATATGATACAGAAAGCAAATCAAAGGAAGATGATAAATGAAAATAGGTAACATAGAAATAAACTCCCGTTCTGCGGCCTTAGCTCCCATGGCAGGTGTGGCAGACAAGGCATTCAGAGAGCTGTGTGTGGAATACGGTGCCACCTATGTGGTCAGCGAAATGGTCAGCAGTAAGGGTCTGACTATGTGCGACAGAAAGAGCAAAAAGCTCCTCTCCCTCTCTGAAAAGGAAAGACCGGCTGCTGCACAGATTTTCGGCAGTGACCCTAAAATAATGGCTGAAAGTGCCGTAAGCTGTCTCGAATATAACCCCGAGGTCATTGATATTAATATGGGTTGCCCTGCGCCTAAAATCGCAGGTAACGGCGGTGGAAGTGCCCTTCTCAGAAATCCTGACCTTGCCGAAGAAATAATGAAAGCTGTCAAGGATGCGGTGGATATTCCCGTTACTGTGAAAATAAGACTCGGCTGGGATGCGGACAGCATCAACTGCATCGAAATGGCTCAGAGAGCACAGAGAGCGGGTATGTCAGCCGTCACACTCCACGGCAGAACAAGACAGCAGATGTACGCGCCCCCTGTAGACCGAAGGATGATAGCCGAGGTAAAAAAGAACATCGACATTCCCCTTATCGCAAACGGCGACATAACCGACGGACTTTCGGCGGCGCAGATGATAGAGGAAACCAACTGCGACTATCTCATGGTGGGCAGAGGTGCTTTAGGCAGACCCTGGGTATTCAGTCAGATAACAGCCTACCTCGAGCACGAAATCATTCTTCCTGAGCCTCCTGTCAGCGAAAGAATGAGGGTTATGGTAAAGCACATCAAGCGCATCTGCGAATATAAGGGTGAGAGAGTGGGTATCAGAGAAGCAAGAAAGCACGCTGCCTGGTACATCAAGGGCATCAAGGGTGCCGCCGCCTACCGTCAGCAGGTAGGAACTCTGGAAAGCATAGAGCAGTTAGAGGAATTAGCCTTTAAAATAATGATGGAGAATATGTAAAGATATTTGAATTTTTCAAGCATCCTTTGAGTTTTATTCAAGGGATGCTTTATTGTTTTTTTAGTTTTTTAAGGCTATTATATAGATGACCGGTCAGAAAAATAATTTGAGGTGATGTAAAATGACTGTTTACTTAAATGAAAGCATAAAAAAACTCCGCAGAGAAAGAAATCTTACACAGGAAGCACTGGCAGAATTTTTAGGCGTTACATTTCAGACTGTCAGCAACTGGGAAAGAGGCGAAAGCTATCCTGATATAACTATGCTTCCTGAAATCGCATCTTTTTTTAAGGTAAGCATCGAGGATTTGCTCGGTGTTAACAGAGCTGAGAACGAGGAAGAAATCATCAAAGAACTTGAAGCTTATGATAATCTTACAGATGAAAAATTAAAAGTGGAAATAATAAATAGACTTAAAGAAAAGTTCCCTAATGATTTTCGTATTCTTTTGAGATATATGACTTACCTCGTTCATTTTAAAGAAAACACACCCGAAAATGTTGCAAAAATAATTGCAATATATGAAAACATTAAGCATAATTGCAGTAATGACAAAATACGCATTTCTGCCAAAAGACATATTGCCGAACTCTATAAGGGACTTTCAGAGAAAGAAGGAAGTGGCATAACCTTTGAGGACTGTGAAAAAATCATAAAAGAAATGCCGAGAATGAGAGACGGACAAGAAATGTTCTGTTTTTATTATCCTGAAAACTATCCGAATGGGGATGAGATAATAATGAACACTCTTGAAGAACAATTTTTACTGCTCAACACAGTGTATTCTCATTATTTTCATTACAACGGCTTTTTCTATGACAGAAATTTCTCTGATGAATGGGTGATTTCGGCATTCAAAACAGAACTCGACTTATTGAATTTTGTTTATGATGATGGTCATTACGGTAAAATGTGGCGAACAGTAATTTACAATTACGGACATTTAGGTGTACGTTATTTCAAAATCGGCAACAATGAAAAAGCACTTGAAAGCTTCCGAAAAATGTGTAAACTCGCGGTAAAATTCGACAGCTTGGACAGAATAAGTACTATGCACTCGGTGATGTTTGAGGGCAAAAAATTTGACAAGCAGACCCTCGGCTCCACCTATGTAGCAAAAATGCAGATAAAAGAACTCCTGACAGAAAAATATCCTCTGTCAGATGATTTTAAGTTAAGTGATGGATTCAAGGAACTGATTTCAATGCTTGACGTTTAACGGAATGCAGATTCGTCTTCCCCGACAAGCACAAAAAGCCGACAGATTCAAAAGCGAACCTGTCGGCTTTATTTTTTATTCCTTTATTCCGTCTGCATTAACTCTGACCTCATCATTTTCCACCGTGGCGAAGCCGCCCTGACATTCGGCAGAAAAAATTTCCTTTTCGCCCAAGGATACGGTTATCTTTCCGTCAGACAGAGAGAACACCGCTTTCGCGTGACCCTTTCTTATACCGTAAGAGCCTGAAAACTTACCGCTGACACTGTCCGCTATGGGTAGCTTCACACTGTCACATTCAAGTGACGGAAGCTGACGGTGAGGTGTGAAAAGCGTAAACTTCATCATTCTCACCCGTGTTCCTTTTTATATTTAGTGAATACATCGTCGATAGTACCTGACATAAGGAAATACTGCTCGGGAATGTTATCACATTCGCCTGCAAGAATTCTTTCTACACTGTCTACGGTCTTTTCGAGAGGTACATAAATACCCTGCTGACCTGTGAAGCTTTCAGCCACGTGGAAGGGCTGAGACATAAAGCGCTGAACTCTTCTGGCTCTCTTTACGAGCTGCTTATCCTCAGCGGAAAGCTCATCCATACCGAGAATGGCGATAATGTCCTGAAGCTCTGCATATTTCTGCAGAACTCTCTGAGTTTCTTTGGCTGTTTTATAGTGTCTCTCACCTACGAAGTCGGGTGTAAGGGCTCTCGAAGAGGATTCGAGAGGATCCACAGCAGGATAAATACCCAGCTCCACTATCTTTCGTGACAGAACGGTAGTAGCATCGAGATGGGAGAAGGTAGTAGCGGGAGCCGGGTCCGTAAGGTCGTCGGCGGGAACATAAACAGCCTGAACGGAAGTGATGGAGCCGTTACCTGTGGACACGATTCTTTCCTGTAATTTACCCATTTCCGAGGCAAGAGTAGGCTGATAACCGACTGCTGAAGGCATTCTGCCGAGTAGTGCGGAAACCTCACTGCCCGCCTGAGTGAAACGGAAGATATTATCGATGAATAAAAGCACATCCTTGTGTGATTTCTCTCTGAAATATTCAGCCATAGTAAGGCCAACGAGAGGTACACGGAGTCTCGCACCCGCTGTTTCATTCATCTGACCGAAAACAAGTGCTGTCTTATCAATAACGCCCGACTGATTCATTTCATTCCACAGGTCGTTGCCCTCTCTGGAGCGTTCACCGACACCTGCGAAAACGGAATAGCCGTCGTGCTCGAAGGCCACATTACGGATAAGCTCCATAATGAGAACTGTCTTGCCTACACCTGCACCGCCGAAAAGACCTATCTTGCCGCCCTTTATATAGGGAGTCATAAGGTCGATAACCTTAATACCTGTTTCGAGGATATCCGTAGACGAAACAATTTCGGCAAAGGGTGGTGCCGGATGATGAATGGGCCATTTCTCTGCCGTTTCTATCTTTTCACCTCTATCAATAGGCGCACCCGTTACATTAACCATTCTGCCGAGGGTTTCTGCACCTACGGCAATTTTTATGGGTTCACCCGTGTCAGTAGCCTGCATACCGCGGGACATACCGTCAGTGGGATTCATTGAAATACATCTTACCTCACCGCCACCTAAATGCTGTGAGACCTCAAGGGTATATATTTCTTCGTTTACTTTAACCTTTACGGCATTGAAAATATCGGGAATTTCATTGAGCTCAAAGAGAATATCCACTACGGGACCTGTTATTCTCTGAACCATTCCTATGGAGCCTTTTGCCATATCATATATCCCCTTTCATTGAAAATTCTGCTGAAATTTCCAGAACGTCGGCAGTAACCTGACTCTGACGCTTTCTGTTCATTTCAGTTTCTAATTTAGCACTGTATTCACAGGCTGTATCGTAAGCAGAGCGCATAGCTGTAAGAGTAGCTGCCTGTGCGCCGAGTGCCGTTTCGAGCACTCTTTTATAAAGAACGGACATAAAAATTTTCTCCGCCGTATTCCTTATAACAGTCTCTCTGTCCGGCACAAAGATAGGTGCCTCCCCATCTGCTTTTCCTTCTTCGAAGGTGAAAAGCTCTCTGCATACGGGCTTTTGCTTAATCATATTTGTATATTCGGGATAGACAGTCTTTACCGAAGAGATTTTCCCCTCTGCCATCAGTGAACAGACATAAGAGAAAAGCTCCTTAACCTGTTCGTAGGACGGTATATCGTCAAAGACAAATCCCTTTACTGTTTCTATTCCCTTTTTATCGAAATATTCCGCTGCTTTTTTACCGCAGGAAATGATTACACCCTTTTCATACATACTGCCGAAATAAGACAGAAGCTCTGTATTGAAGGCTCCGCACATTCCCTTATTCGATGTGATTACCACATAGCAGCAGGGCGCGTCAGGATTACTGCAGGTAATAACCGAATTGAATTCACCGCGGTAGCTTTCGTAAAGACGAAAATATTCATCGGCAAATTTTCCGTATTCGGCATATATTCCGCTGAGCTTGGAATACTTCACCGTGGATGCAGTTTTCATGGCGCGGGTAACCTTAGCCGTGGAACGGATGGTCTGCAACTTTTTCTTTAAGGACTGAACTGTAGCCATAATTATGACCTCGCATTAAACTCGCCGAGAGCTTCAGCGAGTTCATTTTTCAGTTCATCATCGAATTTCTTTGCATTCTTTATCTTAAGAGCAAGATCAGCCTTTTCCTCACGGAAGAACTTATAAAGCTCTCTTTCGAACCTTTCCATATCCTCGGGATTTGTTCCGTCAGCAAAACCGTTACCGACTGCGAAGATAAGAACTGTCTGCATATTATCCTCGATAGGTGCATATCTCGGCTGACGGAGTGCCTCCGTAAGAAGTCTGCCTGAGGCAAGAGTTTTCTTAGTCTCTTCGTCGATATCGGAGCCAAACTGCATAAATTCAGCCAGCTCTCTGTACTGAGCAAGACGGGTACGAAGTGAGGATGAAACCTTTTTCATAGAAGGTGTCTGTGCCGCACCGCCTACTCGTGAAACAGAAAGTCCCACATTGACAGCCGGACGCTGACCCGCATTGAAAAGCTCTGCATCGAGGAAAATCTGACCGTCAGTGATAGAGATAACATTAGTCGGAATATAGGCTGAAATGTCACCTGCCAAAGTTTCGATTATAGGCAGTGCCGTAATGGAGCCGCCGCCCAGTTCATCACTCAGATGCGCCGCTCTTTCGAGAAGTCTGGAGTGAAGATAGAAAATATCACCGGGATAAGCCTCACGGCCTGAGGGTCTGTGAAGAAGAAGCGAAAGCTCTCGGTAAGCCACAGCGTGTTTGGAAAGGTCATCGTAAACGATAAGTACATCCTTACCCGCATACATAAAGTATTCTGCCATAGCAGAGCCTGAGAAGGGAGCGATGTATTGAAGTGCCGCAGAAGAAGAAGCGGGCACAGCGATAATAGTGGTATATTCCATAGCGCCGTGTGCTTCTAATTTTTCTTTGATTTCAGCCACAAGAGTATCCTTCTGACCGATGGCAACATAGATACATACAGTATCTTTGCCCTTCTGATTTATAATAGTATCGATAGCTATAGCAGTTTTACCTGTCTGTCGGTCACCGATGATAAGCTCTCTCTGACCCTTACCGATGGGAACGAGAGCATCGATAGCCTTAATACCTGTATGAAGAGGCGAATTAACAGGTGCACGGTCTAAAATGCCCGGTGCCTTATACTCGATGGGACGGGTTTCCTTATAGGGAAGATAACCCATAGCGTCGATGGGATTACCCAGTGCATCAACTACTCTGCCTAAAAGACATTCGCCTACGGGAACAGATGCAATTCTACCCACACGTCTGACACGACTGCCGCTTTCTATATGCTCGAACTCACCGAAGATAACGCAGCCTATACGGTTCTGCTGAATATCGAGAACCATACCTCTTTCACCGCACTCGAATTCAACGACTTCGCCGTACATAATGTCAGCCAGACCGTCCATCCAGCATATACCGTCTGAAACGCTCATAACTCTGCCGAGCTGATACTGATGTATTTTCGGAGTGAAGCTCTCTGCTCTTTCGGTAAATTCCTGAATAAGATGGCCGACTGTGTCGTCGTGCATTATGGGCTCACGGCTGAGAGTTTTACTGAACTGATAAAGCTCCTCTGATACGGTACCGTCATAAACCGTATCACCAATACGAAGACGGAGGCCGCCAATAAGCTCCTTATCCTCCAGTACCCACAGAGATGTTTTTCCGCCTACTGCCTCCAGAAGCTGAGATGTAGCCTTATCTACGTCTCTGACTATATCCTCAGGGAGAGGATATGCCGATGTAAGAGTGACATAAAGAACATCGTGATGCTTAAGATAAGCCATATCACCGGGAGTGAGCGAAATTCTTTTAAGAATTTCATCCACAACCTGTCTGTCAAGCTCTCTGATAGCATTCTGATATTTTTCGTAGGAGAAAAGGTTTATTACATTTTCCTTCATTACGGAAAAAAGCTCCTTACGGGCATCCTCGATCATACCTCGGTGAATTTCGCTTTTTTCTCTTTCACCGAAGGCCTCAATAGATGCTATTTTTTCCGCAACAAGACTTTCCGCTTTAGTTATCTCTTCACTGCAGTCTACAGTAACAGAGTCCGCGGAAGGCTCAACTAAAGAAGGCACAGGCATTTTTTCGATTTCCTCTGCCCTGTCAAGTTCACTGTTTATTCTTTCATATCTGCCGCCGAAAAGCTTCTTTACGGTCTTTCTGCCTACGAGAACCAGAACTGCAACAAGAATAAGAAAGTTAATTATAACGTATTTAAATTCCATAATATCATATCCTGTTTGAGATTATGTTTTTGGCAAAGATAGCTGCCGCTGTCTCCATTTTAGGCGCAACGGAATAAACTATCTTGTCATACTCCCCTGTTACGCCTTCTCTGTATTCCTGAATGTCAGAAAGGCATTTTCTCTGGGCGTTTTCGATTTCTTTTTTTCCTTTGGACT
The DNA here is from genome assembly GCA_937901145.1 of uncultured Clostridia bacterium. GTDB lineage: Bacteria > Bacillota > Clostridia > Oscillospirales > Acutalibacteraceae > UBA6857. The sequence continues at coordinate 711 of CALCHE010000028.1, read as the reverse complement.
GTATCTGCTGAACCGTTTCCTTAGCCTGCGCGATGCTTTCAGCTTCGGCACGGAGCTTTTCCTCAGCGATACGGTTTTCATTCTCTGCGGTAATTTTTTCGATTTCACGGAGCTTTTCATCAGCTGCCTCTACCTTTTCCTTACGGCTGTCGAGAACCTTAAGCACAGGTGTGAAAAGCAGATTTTTAAGTATAACCGTCAGCAGAAGAAAGCATATTACAGTCCACACTATAACTGATGGCTGTATACTCATATGCTGTTACCTCAGATTTTTGAAAGAAGCATAAATGCGATAAGAAGGCCGTAAATGGTAAGAGCCTCCATAAGAGCAAGAGAAATAATAAGGGTTGAACGGATATCCTTGGCTGCGTCGGGCTGACGGGCGATGCTTTCCATAGCTGCCTTGGCTGTCATACCCTGACCGATAGCGGGACCGAGTGTACTGATTGCGATTGCGATTGCTGCTGCAAGTGCGATAATTGCTGAATTTGTCATTTTGAATTACTCCTTTTAATTATAAATTTAATCTTCAGTTACTTCTTCTAAGTATATCGATACAAGCATAGTGAAAACCATAGCCTGTAAAGCACAGAATAAAAGTGAAAGTGCCATCATTACCACAGGAGCACCGATGGGAAAGATATGATAAAGCTCTTCCGTAACCATCTCTTCACCGAAAATGTTACCGTAAAGACGAAGAGCAAGAGATGC
>CALCHE010000027.1 GCA_937901145.1 uncultured Clostridia bacterium | reverse complement strand
TTCGGGAGTCACCCTGAAAAAGAACACCTTTACTCCTCCCAAGGGCAAGGTCTTCGCCGGCTGGGCACTCAGTGAAAACTCTCAGGCGGTGTTCACCGACGGTCAGAAAGTAAAGGCTCTGTCAATTTACCCCAATGACACCATTACACTCTATGCCGTATGGGTTACTCCCCAAAGCAATAAAATAATCTATGACACCAACGGAGGAACTCTCAGCAAAAAGGCAAAAACAAAGTACAGAACGGGAACAGGACACACCCTTACCGAGCCGACAAAAAAAGGCTACACCTTCGTCGGCTGGTACAGGAACAGGGATTTAAAGGGCGAAAAGATCGAAAAAATAAATCCCTGGGACGAAGGAACCTTCCGTCTTTATGCCAAATGGAAGCTCACCGGCTATTCTGTCAGCTTCAATGCAAACGGCGGAAGCGGTAAAACGAAAAAGCAGACAGGCTTTAAATACGGAAAAAGCAAAGCACTGAAGAAAAACACCTTTAAAGCTCCGAAGGGTAAGGTTTTCGCAGGCTGGGCGACCTCAAAGAACGGCAAAGCAAAATACACTGACGGACAGCAGGTAAAAAATCTTACCTCCACAAACGGTAAAACCGTCAAATTATATGCCGTATGGGTTACTCCCAAAGCCTACAAAATCAAATACAATACAAAGGGCGGTAAGTTCAGCAAAAAGGTGAAGAAAACTTACAAAAGCGGTACGGGTATAGCATTGGCAACGCCTACCAGAAAAGGCTATAAATTTGTCGGATGGTACACGGACAAAAAATGTCAAAAAGGCAAAACCACCGTCATCAAGCCTTGGACAACAGGCAATAAAACCTTTTATGCAAAATGGAAAAAGATATAACACGCGGGCATTTTTTTCATAGGAATTGCAATAATAAAAACAAACCGTGAAATACATTGATTTTTTATGAACGGAATGCTATAATATAGAAACTAAAAAACGCAGGAGGTACATTATGAAAACACTCAGAAAATCATTAAGCATTGTTCTCGCGATTATTATGGTTCTGTCCTGTACTTATGCTATGGCAGGCGCGATAGCCTACGGCGACGGTGACCACCTTCCTCAGATTTACATCGAGGGCTTCGAATCAAAGCAGATTTACCGCGAGGAAGACACAGCCCACACCGATCCCCTCTTCTTCCCCATTAACGGACAGAAGATGATCGACAACCTTATGCAGTACGAAAAGTACATCAAGCAGGCCGTCGCAGAGGGCGATCCCGACCTTCTTTACAAATACATCTGTCTGTGGATGAACGACTGCTTCTCTCTCGCAGCACTCAAGCCCGACGGAATTTCAAACAAAGATGGCGTAGTAACTGAAGAAACCACCCTCAATAAAAAAGAAAACGGCAAATATGTTTTCAGACACGACTGCCGCCTTTCTCCCGTAGACCTGGCTAAACAGTTCAAAGAATACGTAACATGGGTTCAGGCTGACTCAGGCAGTCAGAAATACGAGCTGGCAGCATCCAGCTTCGGTGCTTCCATCGCTCTCGCATTCATAAGCGAATACCCTGAAGAACGCGCAAACATCGACTCTCTCGTTTTCTGCGTTCCCTCCATCAAGGGTGTTAACTGGGCAGGCGAGCTTTTCAGCGGCAGCTTCGACATAGACCCCGATGCTCTTTTAGCTTTCCTGGCTGATATGAACTTAAGCGAGGAGCTTACACTTTTCCTCTCAGTTCTTAATAAGACAGGCACTCTCGATTCCATTCTCAGCTCCTTCCTCGAGCCTACCCTCAAATTCGCTCTTACCAAAGCTCTCAGAACTGTAGTTCACGACATTTTCGGCACCATGCCCTCTATGTGGAGCTTCGTGGATGAAAGATATTTTTACGATGCACTCGAATACACCTACGGTGAAAACTACGATGATCCCGACCACGAATATGCAGGCCTCATCAGCAAAATCACCTACTATCACGACAACATTATGACCAAGGCTGATGACATCATAACCGATGCAACCGATAGCGGCATCAAGGTAAGCATCCTCTCCAAATACGGCGATCCTCCCTTCCCCCTCAGTAAGGAAGGCAACTTCACAGGCGACGGCTTCGTTGCACTGGAAATGGCATCCTTCGGCGCTACCTGTGCACTCAACGGACAGCAGCTTCCCGCTGATTATGTTCAGGCCAAGGACTGCGGCAGAAATATGATTTCTCCCGACCGCTGCGTAGACGCTTCCACCTGTCTTCTTCCCGACAACACCTGGTTCATCAAGGGTCTCTGGCACGGTGAAAAGACAGACAGCTACTATAATCTCATAAACACAGTTCTCTATAATGACATCACCGTTCTCGACGATGCCAGATATCCTCAGTTCCTCGAAAACGATGAAAGCGGAAATCTCGTACCTATGAAGGAAGTTTCTGCTCCCGAAAAGGAAACAAGCTGGCTCAGAGATTTCCTCACACTCCTTCCCAGACTCATAAAAATGCTTATCGAAAAGCTTAAGGCATTCTTTGTGAAATAACAATAAAGGGGCTGTAAAAAAAGCACAGACCGCATAAACCAAGACAGATAAAGGGTTTCTCGGTGTTCAAACGCCGGAAAACCCTTTTTAAAACATATAAAAATGATGAAAGCTACAAAAAACGCTGTTTTTTGTGTTTTATGCTATAAACAAACTTCGCCTCTCGGCGTACCTCTGTACGCCTTCGGGTAACCGAAAAAACAAAGCAAAAGCTTTATTTTTCGCTCAGTTTGTTCATTCTGTATCTTTTTTTCACGCCCCTGAAAAGGAGCTGTAAAAAAACTTTCGTTTTTTTACAGCTCCTTATTTTTACGTCCTTATTCAGTTTTTTCTTTTATCCATGGCGTAAAATTAATCGCAAACAGGAAGGCCTCTATCAGAGCCAGCGGTATCATTTCCATCAGCGCACTTTTTCCCACCGTAGCAAAAATCACTACAAATGTACCTAAAATGAGGAAGGTGCAAACTGTCAGCATGCCGAACTTTCTGTGCTTTTTACGGTTAATGATGAAATACAAAGCAATGGAAGCCACCGTAAAAGCAATGAAGCAGCCTGTAGCGACCCAATGAAGAATCCTTTTAGTATTCCAGTCCTCGATGCTGTGTCCGAGTGTCAGCGCTACAGCAGCCATACTGACAAATCCTGCTATTCCCAAAGCATCGATAAAACGGTTTTTCATTCCGAATTTATTATACATATACTGTGAATTGATGAATATACCGCCTGAGGTAAGAACTCCCCACAGCCAGAACCAGGCTTTTCTGTCCTCACAGAGAAGAGACAGCGTACCCGTCTCCGAAGCAGGGTTGTTGCCCCAGAAAAAAGGAAGGGCCAGTCCGTAGATAAAAGCAGCCGCCAGAACTGCCATGCAAAGCGGCTTTGATATTATTTTTTCTGTTTTCATTTTTACATCCTTTTCTATGTTTATCACTTTTACTTAGTTGTACATCAAACGCACTGAGTAATCTTTTCTCAGCGAAAAAATCATCAGACTGCCAAATACCTGACTCAGCGGTCTGTATCTTTTTTTATAACTCTGAATTTGATTTATGCTCTGGCTACCATTTCACCGTAAAGCTCTTTTTCTTCCTTGATGAACTGTTCGATAGCTTCTACGGAAGGCATAGCTGCACTGCAGGAATGAGCGGAAATGAGCATGGATGCTGATGCTGTACCGAATTCGAGAGCATCAATCATTTCATAACCGTCGAGGAGACAGCGGATGAATGCACTTGCATAGCCGTCACCGCCGCCGAAGCCCTTCATAGCCTTTACGGGGAAGGGTTTGATGGAATAGCTCTTGCCGTCGTTTGTGTAAGCTGTGGATCCGTCCTTACCGTGCTTGATGATAACTATCTTAGCACCGTAGGAGTGCCAGAGCTTTGCGCTTTCCTCGTCACTGCCGCAAACGCCTGTGATAGCTTCTGTGAGGTCGTATTCCTCTCTTGAGCCGAGGATAATGTCAGCATTACGGGCTACCATCTGATAGTAAACGGAGATTTCATCCTTATTTTTCCAGGTGTATGCACGGTAGTCGATGTCGAAGATAACAACCACTCCGTTTTTCTTGGCGAGCATCATAGCCTTGAGAGCAGCGTCTCTGGAGGGGCTCTTAGAAAGAGCGGTACCCGAAATAACGATTGCCTTGGCGGAAGCTATGTATTCCTCCTTGACCTCCTCGGGCTCGAGCATAAGGTCAGCGATAGCATCACGGTACATAAGGATTGAGCTTTCTGTGGGGCTTTTGATTTCGGTGAAGGTAAGACCTAACTTCTCACCGTTCTTTGCGCGGTAGATATTTGAAGTGTCGATACCGTCCTTATTGAAATAATCGATAACGAAATCACCGTGCTGGTCATCGGAAACCTTACCGATGAAGCCTACCTTTTTGCCGAGACGTGCAAGACCTACAGCGATGTTTGCAGGTGAGCCGCCCACATACTTATTGAAATTACAGCTCTCTGCCAAAGGTCTGTTCATATCGGTAGGGTTGAAGTCGATGG
>CALCHE010000026.1 GCA_937901145.1 uncultured Clostridia bacterium | reverse complement strand
CTTTCCGAAGTCTTACACGCCATTCTGCGTTCTGCACTCTGCATTCTGCATTCATAAGGCGACCGATGGTCGCCCCTACAGATACCCCTCCGTCACTTCGTGACACCTCCCCTGCAAGCAAGGGAGGCAAAAAATAGCGGACACGGCAAGCCATACCCCTACGGAAATGTATCCGTAAAAGAAGCGGACTATCGCTCATTATTTCAGATTTTTCACGCACAATTAAATTTCTGTTTAAACTTTATATAAAGCAGTTATGTTATAATTCAGAATACTAAAGGAGGATGTCAAATGAAAAAACTACTCACATTTTTAATGCTTACTGTTCTTTTTCTGTCATCTTTTTCCCTTCTCTCCTTCGGTGCCGAAGCTACTGAAAAGGACAGAATAAAGGAAATACAGCAGTATCTTAATACGGAATATTCCGCCTATATAAACTATATCCCCCTCGACGGTGTTCCTTCACCCTATATGTGTAAATCTCTCGTTTTCGCTTTGCAGGCTCTCGAGGGCTTACCTACGGGTGTGGCTAACGGAAACTTCGGCCCGACCACCAAAAAGTGCTGCCCCGATCTCCCGTATAGCGGCTCCGCTCTTTCTTATTCAGACAAAAAGTACACCGACAGTCAGATAAAAGCTTTCATCCGCCTTTTAGAATATGCGCTTTATGTAAACGGCTTCGATGCAGGTGCAAGTGACGGAATCTTCGACACCGAAACAGAAAAGGCTGTCTCAGATTTCCAGACTCTTATGGGTCTGAATGTCACAGGTGAAGCTGACCTTACCACCTGGCTTCATCTTCTGACCGCTCCCGGTGACACCTCACGAAAGGCAGAAGCTACGGACACTGCCACTATTCTTGACGAAAAAAAGGCTGACCTTCTTTATTCCGAGGGCTACAGATATGTGGGCAGATATCTCACCAATGCCCTTTCAGGCATCGACAAGGCTATAACGAGAGAAGAGGCGGAAATCATCCTCTCCTCAGGAATGAATATCTTCCCCATTTATCAGACCGTAGGAACGAACTACTCCTACTTTACGGCTTCTCAGGGCACCTCAGATGCGGGCAAGGCCATAGATGCGGCTCTGAAATTAGGTCTTCCCGAGGGTACTGTCATTTACTTCGCTGTGGACTTCGATGCCACCCGCACACAGATGGCTGCTAATATCCTCACCTACTTCCGTAAGGTAAGCGAGAGAATGGAAAGCAGTATTTACAGAGTCGGTGTTTACGGCTCTAAGGGTGTTTGCCGTACCGTCTCAGAAAAGGGCTATGCAGACTTCAGCTTCGTAACCAGTCTTTCCTCGGCTCACTACGGAAATTCAGGCTTTAAAATGCCGGAAAACTGGAGCTTTAATCAGTACCAGGAAACTACACTTAAGGGCTCAGGTATTCCCTCCTTCGGTATCGACAAAAACGATTTTTCAGGCCGTGATGTGGGTGTATCTTACCTCAATGAGCCTCACATTCACGCCTACGCTGTCTCTGTCACTAAGGAAGCCACCTGTGCCAAAGAGGGAACTAAGCTTCATTCCTGCTCCTGCGGTGACAGCTACACCTCTTCCGTGGCAAAGAAAAAGCACACGGAAGTTATCGACACAGCTGTCGCACCCGGTTATAAAGCTGCAGGCAAGACCGAGGGCAGTCACTGCAGTGTCTGCGGTGCGGTTATCAAGAAACAGACTGTTCTTCCACGACTCACCTTAGGCAAGGTAAAGGGTCTCACTGTCAGCAAAACCGCCACGACCTATATAAAGCTCACCTGGAAAAAGGTGAAGGGTGCAGAGGGATACAAGGTAAGCTACTCCACTGACGGAAAGAAATGGACCACCGTAAAAACCGACGGAACCGCCTTTAACGTAAAGAAGCTTAAATCAGGTAAAAGCTACCGCTTTAAGGTACGCGCCTATGCAGGCGGAAATCAGGGAAGCTATTCCTCAGTAGTTCAGTCAGCCACTAAAGTATCACAGGCCAAGCTTAAATCCGTAAAATCAGCCTCAAGGGGTACTCTTGTCGCCACATGGACTAAACTCAGCGGTGCCGACGGCTATCAGCTTTACCTTTCCACGAGCAAAAAATTCACCGCAAAGAAAACTCAGAAGCTTACCGTGAAAAAGAATAAAACAGTAAAAGCTACCGTTAAAAAGCTTAAAAAGAACAAGACCTATTTCGTAAAGCTCCGCGGATATAAGACCGTGAACAGAAAAAAGGTCTACGGTGCTTTCAGTGCAGTAAAGAGTGTGAAGATCAAATAAAATAAACAAACAGAATATTTTATCTGCTCTCAGGCAGGTATGGTAAAAAGGCGTTTCCGAAAGGAAGCGCTTTTTTCTTTGTCCTTGTCTTTGTCCTTGTCTTTGTGTATGTATTTGTATTTTATCTTTTATTTTGATTTTATTTTTGTTTTATAATTTATATATGCAAAACGGCACTTTTTTTAATAATTCTCTTCATATCCTTCCCTTGCTCTTTTTATTCGGTGTCTTTCTGCAGCAGCCTCGCGGCGTTCACAGGTTTCTTCATATTTCTTTTTGTTTTTGTCGATAAAGTCCATAATTCTCAGAAAGCTGGATCTCATCATTCTGTCCTCGAAATCCGTCGCGTTATCGGTCATATCATATCTGAATGCTGCCATAAGAAGCTGTCCTCTCTCCTCATCTGTGTGCAGATAAAACATATCCACGAAGTCGTGGTGCAGAACCAAAGCCCGGTTTCTCATCTGTTTTTCCTCCTTTTTATATGTGTGATAATTAGTCTCAGAAAATAAAACAAGACAGGATAAACCGCCTGCGGGAAGGCAAATTTTATCTGTCATAATTTAAGTTTAGAGGAAAAATCCGCACTTGTCAAGGCTTTTAAAAAAGAAAAATTTATTTTGCGAAAATCGCCGTTTTTTTGCACAAAACCTGCAAAACCGGTCACTTTCCCGTGTATATATAAGAGGACTTTTAATACGAAACGCGGAATAGCGGGTAACCTCGTTCCGATTATCTGCCTCTGAAACCTCGGATAACAGAAGCTGACAAAAAAAGCCACAGAGACGGTGAAATCTCTGTGACCTGAATATTTTTTGATGCCGTGAGGTGGCGGTAGTTTTGCGGACACGGCACGCCATGTCCCTACGGAATTGCATTTGTTTTAATATTGCGGCGGGGTAGGGTCACCCCGCCCTACTATAGTCGATTT
>CALCHE010000025.1 GCA_937901145.1 uncultured Clostridia bacterium | reverse complement strand
GACTGTAAATCTGCCGTCGACGACTTCGGTGGTTCGAATCCACCCCTGCCCACCATTTAGAGTGTTCATTACGGATTTAAGTGATGAACACTCTATTTTTATTCGTTTCTTCATAGTATTTAATTTATGTATCGAGCAGGTTTTAACCTGCTCTTTTTTGTTATGCAGTGAGATATTCCACTGCTACACCCTGACGGGTATCTGCCTTGTAATTATCTGTATCTGACGGGATTTCAATATATCCCACAAATCGATAATGAATTACTATACGCTGTGTTCTGTTTTTGCCCGTGCCTTCGGTTTCATAAATGTCAATGTGGTCAATAAGCTCGTGAAGAAGTGGTGCCGTTAAGGTTTCCATTTCCATAAACTTGCGAACCGCAGAAATAAAGAGTGCTTTTTCCTTTTCTTTGTTGTTGAGTTGCTCCTGCTGTTCCCTGAGCTTTGAAATTTTTGCCCTTAACTCAATTCTTTCTTCTTCGTACTTTCTTGACATATGCATAAACCACTCGTCAGTTACCTTGCCGTCCATATTATCCTCATACAGCTTCTCGTAATTTCTCTCAACCTTTGCATTTCTGCTTATAAGTCTTTCAAGCTCTGCTTTGAGGTATTTCTCCTCGGAAATTTTGTCGCTGTTGGTTTTTCGTGCAAGAATTTCGGCAAAGCGTTCCTCGTTATGCCTTATACAAACCGACATCTTTTTAAGCTCAAGCATAACAATCTGCTCAATAGCATCAGCTCTTACATAATGTCTGTGCTGACAGCTGCCTCTGTAATCCTTTACATAATTACTGCAACTGAAATAGTGAATATCCTTGTTTCGGGTATTCACATGATACCATAGCTTATGACCGCATTCGGCACATACAAGAAAGTCACAAAAGATATTTTTGTCACCGTTTTCGGGCTTCGGGTCTCTGCGTTTGCATTTCTTGATAAGAGCCTGTACTGCTTCAAAGGTTTCACGGTCAATGATAGGTTCGTGAACATCCTTGAAAATCTTCCAATTTTCTTCTGGATTCTGAAGCCTTTTCTTATTCTTGAAGCTCTTGGAGTAAGTTTTGAAATTTACTACATCACCGCAATATTCCTGACGGATAAGAATCTGACCTATGGTAGAGCTTTTCCACTTGTAAGGGTTAGGCTGTACCTTTTTACCGCCTCTGCCTATGCCTCGCTCCTGCCAATATGAGGTGCAATTCTTTATTCCTCTGTCCTGCAAGGTTCTTGCAATCTTGTCCTGTCCGTAGCCTTCAAGATAAAGTCTGAATATTTCTCTCACAACGCTTGCCGCCTCGTGTTCAATAATCCACCTTTTAGGATTTTCGGGGTCCTTCATATATCCGTATGGCGGTTGAGATAAAGGCTCACCCATATTGCCTCTGATTCTTTTGGCAGAACGTACCTTTTTTGAAATATCTCTTGCATACATTTCATTCATAACATTCTTGAACGGGATGATTTCGTTATCACCGTCAGCACTGTCAACAAGGTCTGTTATGGCAATAAAGCGAATATTGTTTTCGGGAAAGTATGATTCGGTGTATAAACCAACCTCAACATAGTTTCTTCCGAATCGGGACATATCCTTGACAATGATTGTTGAAATATATCCTGCTTCAACATCCTCCATCATTCTTTTGAAATCAGGTCTGTTGAAGTTCGTTCCAGTAAAGCCGTCATCCACATAAAACCTTGTGTTTTCAAAGCCTTTCTCTTTAGCGTAACGGGCAAGCATCAGCTTCTGATTTTCGATTGAGTTGCTCTCCTTATCGCTTCCGTCATCACGAGAAAGACGACAGTAAAGAGCTGTGATTCCTAAATTGTTTGACTGCATTAGTCCTCCTTTCCGGCAGT
>CALCHE010000024.1 GCA_937901145.1 uncultured Clostridia bacterium | reverse complement strand
ACTATAATTGAGTATATTAAATATATAGAGAACAATAAATGTAGAGCTACTTTACCTTGGTTTAATACTTTGATTAAACAGATATGTAAGAAATGTGGATTAACAGAAGAAGTTACCTATTTCTACGGAGGTAAATCTATTACTAAACCAAAGTATGAAGCAATGAGAAGTCACTTAGGTAGATCTTCATTTGTTAGAAATATGCTAAAACTTGGTCTAGGTATTCACGAGGTGAGTAAATTAGCAGGGCATACAGATGTTGTTATGACTTCACGTTACAATGCTTCTAATGAAGTAGAATTAACAGAGAAAGCAAAAGATTTTATTAACTTAAAATTTTAATTATTATGGGAAACTTTGGAATTTTAGCCTGGTTTTTTCTCTTTTTACTACTGTTTTGCAGACCATTACTTTGGATACTTTTGATAGCGTTTTTTGGATATATTCTTTATGGAATTATTGATGCGTTTACAAAGAAATAATATTCTACCAGAGGGTTGACTCTCTCTGGTAGAACAACTAATTAAATAAACTATAATTATCCTATGTCTCCCCAAGCTTCTGCCACTTTTTCGTAAGCTTGCTCTACTTCTCCTGTAAGCAATTTTGCATACACCTGAGTAGTCTTGATATTAGCATGTCCTAACATTTTCGATACCGTCTCAATTCTCACTCCATTATTTAGAGCAAGACAAGCAGCCGTATGCCTTGCATAGTGAGTTGTGATAGGCTTGTTTATTTTGGCATATTGTGTCATCATAAAAAATTTTTATTGTTCTGTCTATTTTTACAAAATTGGGTAATACTTGATAAAAAAGAAATGATGAAAGGAATTCTTATGCTTTACTATAATACAAAACAACTTTCTTCATCTTATGAATTTGGAAGACAACTTTTTCAGATGATTTCTTCAGAAAAAAGAAAAAAACCACAGCTTTTGCTGCGGTTAATGTTGTGTCGGCATCGCCTTATCTTCCCGGGCCGCTTCCAGCCAAGTATTGTCAGCACTGATGAGCTTAACTACCGTGTTCGGGATGGGAACGGGTGGACCCTCATCGCTAAAAACACCGACTAACGTGCGCTTTTGTTACGCAGTCGTTTAATCAACGTATGCTATTATACACATCAGTCGGTGTTTTGTCAATAGCTTTTCTGAATTTTTTTAGAAAAGTTTTAACGAAAGAGTTTTATTTTTGTTTTTCGTGATGAAAAGCTTTTTCAGTATGAAATATAACCCGACCGAAAGAATAATGGCGACGAGATAGAGGGCGAGGTGGATAATAAACAGTGTGCCGTATTCCTTTTCTGCTTCTTCACGGGCTTTTATGAGCTGAGAGTGAGTGTATACTCTGAAGCCTTCCTCGGCACTGTAGCTGTATCTTCCGATTTCCAGATTATTATAAGTAAAGGTTATTTCACCGTCTCCGTCAGGGTCGAGAACTTCTATGGCTGTGTTATCGTAGTGTCCGAAATCAGGATTGAATGAATATTCGTCTCCCTTATTATAAGGATAAAGTTCGGTGTATAAATCCCATCTGCCGTCTTCTCTGCCGTAAATTTCATCGGGTGCCGGCACTTCTTTTTCCATAAAAGCAGCGAACTCTTCTTCGACTATAACGGAGTATTCTGCCTTTTCGTGTACCATCTTTTCTTCGTCGAGTGAATCGTGACTTGTAAAAACGCTAAGTATCAGAATTGTGCAGATGAAGCAGCAGAGGATTTTCAGTAAGGTTGTCTTTTTTATTGTTAAAGGTTTGTCAGAATGGCTGACAAGGTCTTTTTTTCTTAATATTTTCTCGCACAGATATACGAGTAACCCCGAGGCAAGAAAAATGAGTAGGAAGAGTGTAATATCTGCTGTGTAGAAAAGTAACATTCTGGCTGAATAAAGAATGAAGCAAAGAAAACTGAAATAAAGATTGCAGAGGGTTATTCGGTTGGCTCTTTTGCCGTAATTTTTTAAGACTTCCTTATCTGCGTAGGGTGAAACAAGAGCTGAGGTGAAACCTCCTCTGAAAAGAACCGTCAGCAGAAGAGGTATAATTAGAGTAGCAATAAAAACAAGATAGCCCGGATCTACGCTTTTGAAATAGCTTACTATAGAGCCAAAGAGTACAGCAATAACGGACAGGGCGATGCTGATATAATTTTTAGTTTTAAATTTATTGAAAGCTATGTCGAGAGCATAAAGAACCCCTGTGTTTTTATCGTTTTTTACTTCTGTTTTTTCATATTTTCTTTCGCCTTTAAGCAGCTCATCTACGGTTATTCCGAATGTTTCCGCAATAACAGGCAGTAGAGAAATATCGGGTGAAGTTTTATCACATTCCCAATGGCTTACCGTTTTGTCGGAAACACAGAGCACTTCTGCGAATTCCTTCTGTGTAAGTCCATTTTCTTTTCTTAATTCGGCTATGAAAGCTCCTAATGTAACCTTCATATAAATCACTCCTTTTGATTTCGTTTCGGTGATTTCAGTTTATCACGACGAGGTGATATTGTACACCCGACAAACAGAGAAAGGACTCTCAGAAAATGAGAATCCTTTGTTTTGTGGGGATTAAAGGTCGATTATAAGCTCGACAGGGCAGTGATCTGAGCCGAATATTTCGCTGTGGATTTTTGCTTCTTTAATTTTATTCTTAGCCTCATCTGATACAATAAAGTAGTCAATTCTCCAGCCTGCATTCTTTTGTCTTGCCTGAAAACGGTAGCTCCACCAGGAATAGGCACCCTCCAGGTCAGGATAAAGGTAGCGGAAGGAATCGGTGAAGCCGCTGTTTAAAAGAAGTGAAAATTTTTCTCTTTCTTCGTCTGAGAAGCCTGCGTTTCCGCGGTTGGTTTTCGGGTTTTTAAGGTCTATCTCATTATGGGCGACATTGAGGTCGCCGGTGTAAATGACAGTCTTGTCCTTTTTCAGCGAGATGAGATATTCTCTCAGGTCATCCTCCCATTTCATACGGTAGTCGAGTCTTTTCAGACCGTCCTGCGCATTAGGTGTGTAGCAGCACACGAAGTAAAATTCGGGAAATTCCAGAGTGATGAGTCTGCCTTCCGTGTCGTGCTCAGCCTTATCCATTCCGTAAAAAACAGATATCGGTTCTTCTTTAGTAAAAACAGCAGTGCCTGAATAGCCTTTCTTTTCTGCGTAGTTCCAGTACTGGTGATAACCCTCAAGCTCGAGTTCGATCTGTCCCTGCTGTAATTTAGTCTCCTGGAGGCAGAAAATGTCTGCATCCAGCTCTTTGAACGAATCGGCAAAGCCCTTGGTAACACAGGCACGGATTCCGTTTACATTCCAGGATATAAATTTCTTCATAAGAAAACTCCTTCAGTTTTAATTCGTTAAGTATTTTAGCATAAATTGTAAACTTTTTCAATACAATCTTTCTGTTCTGTTGACAAGGCGGACAGTTTACTCTATAATGTCATTACTTATAATGGGCTTTTACGCAATTATGGTATTATATATAATATTTAATATTATCAAGAATTTAGTATAAACAGACTTATGAAGGATTGAGGTATCGACTATGACAAAGAGATTTCTGGCATTTCTGATGTGTGCGGTGATGATTTTTTCATCAGTGCCCTTTTCGCCCGTGGCGGAGTTTACGGACTTCGCTTTATCTGCTTTTGCAGCCGAGGAGGGCTTCAGGGTAACCGTACCTAAAATCACAGTCTTCGAAAAAACTGAGGCAACTCTTGCTCCCGTGGCTACCTATAACGGTGTGGTGGTGGAAAGCGGTGTTACATACCGTTGGTCATCATCGGATACTTCCGTAGCTACAGTCGATGAAAACGGTACGGTAAAGGGTATTTCACCGGGCGATGTCGACATTACGGTCGTAGCATCATACCTCGGTATAGTGGTTACCTATACCCGTTCCATCGAGGTAATACGCTTCAGAGAAATTGATTCCGTCGAGCCTGATATGAGCGCTAACGTAAGTATGCTCGAAAAGGAAGAAAAGACTCTGCGCGTGGCAGTACTTCCTGCCACAGCCACTGTAAAAGAGCTTGACTGGACCTCGGGCAATGAAAGCGTGGTAAAGATCATTTCTGACGGCGTGGATGAGGAAAACAGCAGAGTTTACGCCAGAATTGAAGCAATAGGCGAGGGTACTGCTACAGTTACCTATAAAACCACTGACGGAACAAATAAGTCCGGTTCCTTTACAGTAACGGTAAAACCGCTTATAAAAACTCTCTCTCTTCCTCCCTTCGTGGTTATGACCACATCCTCTACAAGTCATATAATCGATTATAAAATAACTCCTTCAAATGCTGGTAAACAGGTTCTTAACTGGTCATCGGAAAACAGCTCGGTATGTACCGTGGATGCTCTCGGTGTGGTTAAGCCCGGTGCGAACAAGCTTCCCGGCACCTGCTACATTACAGCTAAAACCACCGACGGCAGTAACAAGACAGCCAAAACACTGGTAGTTATTTCCGACGGCACGAAAAAGATTTCTCTCGATAAAACCGCTCTCAATATGAAGGTGGGAGAAAGGAATGACCTCACTGCTTCCTGTGAGCTTAACTGCGGAATAAAGTATGAGGATGCCGTTACGTGGACATCATCAAATGCTTTGGTTGCTACTGTAGATGCTCTCGGTATTGTTACTGCGGTAGGACCCGGTAGTGCTAAAATAACTGCAACCACAGCCGACGGAACCAACCTTAAAGCAGAGTGTACCGTAAGTGTTATTCAGCCTGTGAAGGGTATTTCACTTCCCGAAAATGAAGTGTGCTGGCTTAACGGCACTAAGCTTCTTACACCCGTTTTCAATCCTTCAAATGCATCTGACAAAAAGGTTACATGGTCATCTTCAGATACTGATGTGGCTACAGTTACAGACACAGGTCTCGTTACCGGTAAAAAGGAGGGCGTTGCTACCATTACCGTAAAGACAAATGACGGCGGTTATGTGGCTTACTGCAAAATCAGTGTAGAAATTCCCCCGACGAGTGTTAAGCTTTCTCATTCCTTCATCTCTCTGAGAGTAGGAAGTGAGGATAAAATAAACCAGCTTATTACAGCTACTGTAGAGCCTTCTGATGCGAAACAGGATGTTATTTGGTCTTCCTCTGATGAAAAAGTGGCAACCGTGGATGAAAACGGTCTGGTTACAGCTGTCGCAGGCGGTACGGCGATAATCACCTGTACCACAAAAAGCGGCGGTAAAAAGGCTGTATGTAACGTGACCGTTCACGAGGATGCTACTTCCGTAGAAATTACCAACCCTCCTTCATCAAATCTTTTCAGAGGCCAGGAATATCTTCTTAAAGTAAAGTTCAATTCAGAAACCGTAACAAACAGAGATATTGTCTGGTCATCCACCAATTCCGGTGTTATAGAGGTAGACCGTAACGGTCTTATGGTGGCAAGAGAGGTGGGCAGCTCTGTTATCAAAGCTACCTATGTTACCGGTGAAGGCGGAATCATTACTGCTCAGTGCACTGTTTTCGTAGATCCGAAGATCAATGTCGAGGATGTTCAGATTTCCTTCTACAGCGGACAGAAGGTTTACACCAAGGCCGGAACTCCCGTTCAGTTTTATGCAGAGGTAACTCCGTCAAATGCCAGTGATAAAACCGTTTACTGGACTCTTAAAAACGGTGGCAGAGGAATCGCTACCATAGATTATTACACAGGTCTGCTCACGGCTATGAAGCCCGGCGTGGTTGAGGTCGTAGCTACATCAAAGGACAGATCAAATGTTATTGATACCTGCTATGTATGTGTGCTCGGACCTATTGAATTTTTCAGCTCCACCACGAAAATAGGCGTAGGCAATACCGAAGCACTCCGACTGGTTTCAGAAAATCCTTCGGATACAGAAATCATTTGGTTAAGCTCAGATACTTCCGTGGCTACAGTCGATAAAAACGGTGTGGTCAAGGGTCTGAAGGCGGGTACTGTCACCATTACCGCTACTACTCCACAGGGGCTTTACAGTGCAACCTGTAAGGTAAATGTAGTTATTCCTGTCACTGGTGTTAAAATCAACGCAAAGAGTCTTACAGTGCCAAAGGGTGAGAAAAGAAGTGTAACAGCTACCATTTCACCTGCCAATGCTACGGATCAGAGTGTCACATGGTCTACTCCCTCTCAGACTCTGCCTATCATCGAGGTAAGCACCACAGGTCAGATCGAAGGTAAGAGAGTCGGTTCTACTACTCTTACCGTAACCACTAACGACGGACGATATACCGATACGATCAATGTCGAGGTTATCCAGCCTGTAACGGATATATCCTTCGAATATTCGAGTATTACTCTTGATGCGGGCAGAAAGAAGACTCTTACTCCGCAGATAAGACCTATCAGTGCCACAAACAAAAATGTCAAATGGTCTACAAGCAATAAAAATATAGCTGCCGTCGATGCAAAGGGTGTAGTTACCGCTGTTTCTGCGGGTACTGCGACCATTACCTGTAGCTCTGCTGACGGTTTTGCCAAGGAAACGGTAAAGGTAACCGTAACACAGCCTCCCACAGGCATTAAGTTCAATGCTAAGAAGGTCACTGTCAAAATCGGTACTCCCAGAAAGCTTAATCCTACTGTTCTTCCCGAAAACGCATCAAACAAAAACGTGATATTCTCTTCCTCCGATGAAAAAATCGCTAAGGTTTCAGCGGACGGTACCGTGACAGGTATCAAAAAGGGTACAGCAAAAATTACCGTTACCACTGCAAACAGTCTCTACAGTGCGACTATCACGGTAAATGTGGAAAAGCCGGTTAAAAAGGTTACACTTAACAGAACCTCCATTACTATCGCTGTAGGTAAAAAGACTACGATTACCGCTACAGTAACTCCTAAGAGCGCGTCAAATAAAGCCGTTACATGGAAATCAAGCGATAACGATGTAGTAACCGTCAAGGACGGAAAAATCACGGCCAAGGCTCCGGGCTATGCAGTGATTACCTGTACCACTGCTGACGGAGGAAAGACAGCAGAATGTACAGTATTTGTAAATCAGCCCGTCAAGAGAGTGAAGCTTAATAAGACCAAGCTTATACTTGATATCGATCAGAAATTTACATTGAAGGCATCTATCAAGCCCTCTGATGCAAGTAATAAGGCATTAAGATGGACATCAAGCAATAAAAAAGTCGCAAAGGTTACCTCTAAGGGTGTAATCAAGCCTGTTTCCACAGGAACTGCTACCATTACCGTTACCACAGTTGACGGTGGCTTCAAGGCTACCTGTAAGGTTACTGTAGTAAAAAGAGTAAAGAAGGTAACTCTTCCCTCGGCTGTCACCGTATTCCTCGGTGAAAAAGAAAAGCTCGATGCTGTTCTTACACCTCTCAAGCCCAGTAATTCCGATGTTACATGGAAGTCGGGCAAAAAGAGTGTAGCCACAGTTTCTAAGACAGGTCTTGTCACAGCTAAGAAAACAGGTGTGACCAATATCACCGTTACTACCGATGACGGAGGACTTAAGGCTACCTGTAAGGTTTCAGTAAAGAGAAAGCTTAAAAGCTTTAGCCTTAACAAGAAAAAGGCTACTCTCAATACAGGTTCAACCTTTGCTCTTCAGATAAAGAGAAAGCCGACTAATGCTACTGAGAGCATATATTTCACATCAAGCAACAGAAATGTAGCTACTGTAAGCTCCAAGGGTGTCATTACTGCCACAGGCAGAGGTACAGCGACGATCACTGCTGTTTCCGAAAGAGGCCTTACCGCTAAGTTTAAAGTTACGGTAAGACAGCCTGTAACCTCAATGAATATAAGCAGTAAAGCTGCTTCCGTTTATATGGGTGAAACATTGAAGCTTACAGCAAATGTTCTTCCCGTTAATTCAAATAATCAGGCTTTCACCTGGGAAAGCTCAAATAATGCAGTAGCTGCTGTTAGCGGCGGCACCGTAACTCCCAAATCACTCGGCACAGCCGTGATAACTGTCAGAAGTGCAAACGGTAAAACCGCTTCCTGCACAGTTACGGTAAAACAGCATGTAAATTCCGTGGCACTGGATAAAAAATCAGTTTCTCTCGAAACAGGAAAAACTGCTTCGCTTAAAGTAACAGTAAGCCCCGCCAATGCGACGGAAAAGGGATACTCTTTCTCAGTTTCCGATGCTAAAGTAGCGTCCGTATCCTCTTCAGGTGTAGTTACGGCTAAAGCACCCGGTACGGCCACCGTTACAGTACGCTCCAAGGAAAACAATAAGACAGCAACCTGTACGGTTACTGTCATCGAAAGAGTACAGTCTGTTTCACTCAGTAACACTGCTGAAACTCTCTACGTTGACAGAAACGGTGTAGGACAGACACTCTTCCTTGTTGCTGAGATTTTCCCTGCAAACGCTACAAATAAAACAGTAGTATGGTCAAGCTCCGATACTTCCGTAGCAGAGGTTTCTGCGAACGGTACCGTTACTGCCAAAAAGTCAGGTGTAGCTCTCATCACAGCTACCTCAGATGACGGTAAAAAGACAGCAAGCTGTGCTGTTACCGTGCTTCAGAATGTTTCCGGTATTTCATTCGAAAAGAGTGAGGTTACCGTAAACAGAGGCGGTGAGCCTGTAAGACTTATTGCTACCGTAGAGCCTGCAGATGCTTATAATAAAAATATGATCTGGACCTTCGAAAATGAAGCGATTGCTACCGTCGATGAGTACGGATGGATTTACGGTAAGGCTGTCGGCAAGACAACCGTTCATGCGACAACTGTTGACGGAGAATTCAAAGCAAGCTGTCTCGTTACGGTTAATGAGCCTGTAACAGGAGTAAGTCTCGACATTAAGGAAGTAGATTCTCTTTACAGAGATGAAACAGTTACACTCACACCTACCGTATACCCTGACTTTATTGAGGAAAATATAAATAAAAATGTAATCTGGACCTCATCCGATGAAAGCATAGCTGTGGTCGAAAACGGTACCGTTAAGGCTGTAGGACCCGGTGAAGCGGTTATAACCGTTACCACAGAGGATGGCGGATTCACTGATACCTGTAAGGTAAGATGCTTTATGCCTGTAGAAGAAATCACTACCGAAAGTGATATTTACTTCATTAAAATAGGCGAACAGCAGAAAATCGATGCTGTTATTCTTCCTGAAAATGCTTCCTTCCCTGAGGTTGAGTGGACAGTCGTTTCAGGCGGAGAATACTTCACCTGTGAAGACGGTCTGATTACCGGTCTTGACAAAGGTAACGGTCTCGTAAGAATCACAAGCACAGATAATCCTGAGATTATAAAGGAAATAGAAATCCGTATCGTCAGAAGTGTCGACGGTGTCAGACTTAATCAGACATCGCTGGATGAATTCTATAAGGGTCAGACCACTGTCCTTGTTCCCACTGTAAGCCCCAGTGACGCACACAATAAAAATGTAAGCTATGCTTCTTCAGACGAAGAGGTGGTAACAGTAAGTGAATACGGTACTGTTACGGCTGTGGGCAGAGGTACAGCAGTCGTTACCGTAACCACAGAGGACGGAGGATATACAGCTGAATGTGTATTCACAGTAATTCAGCTCGTCGAAGAAATTGTCTTCCCCGAAAGTGAATATACCGTAGGTGTGGGCAAGCCTGTTAACCTCAATGCTGTGGTTCTTCCCGCGAATGCAAATGACCAGACACTCAACTGGGAGTCTTCCGATATTTCCAAGGTAACGGTCAATGACGGTGTTGTGGTAGGCCTTGGGGTTACAGAAGCTCCCGTTACCATCACCGCTACCGCCACAGACCACGGAAAGATTTCGGCTACAGTAAAGGTTAATGTGGTAAAGCACGCAGAAAAGATAGAACTTACTGCCGATAAGGATATGCTCTGGGTAGGAGAAAGTGCTGACATGGTGGCGACCGTTCTTCCCGAAGATACCACAGATAAGTCTGTCAGCTTCACTTCTTCCGATGAAAGCATCGCTGCTGTAGATGCTGACGGTAAGGTTACTGCCCTTTCAGCAGGCGAAACAGGAACTGCTGAGGTGGTTATCACTGCGGTTTCTGCCTGTGGCAGTGCGGTAAGCGAATATACCTTCACAGTGAAGCAGCAGGTAACAGACATCGTAATTCCTGAGGAAGAAATTGTTCTCGAGCTCGGTGAAGGATACACCTTCGAGCCGGAGATTCTTCCCGAAAATGCATTTGATAAAACTGTAAGATATATCTCTTCTGATGAAAATATTCTTACCGTAGAAGATGGCAGCGTAGTAACTGTGGGTACAGGTACGGCTACAGTAACTTTGGTTTCAGCCTGTGGTAAGGTGGAAAAGCAGAGCAGCATCAGGGTTATCGTTCTTCCCGAGGGAATAGAAATGGAAAGTGAGGTTTCCGTAGAACGAGCCAAGACATATTCGCTTAATGCTGTTCTTTCTCCCGATAATGTGACGGAAACAAAGATCAGATATACTTCCTCCGATGAGTCTGTTGCTACGGTTGACGAGAACGGTGTAGTTACCGCCGTCGAAGCAGGCACAGCGGTCATTATCGCACAGAGTGAGATCGGAGAGGTATTCGCAGAATGCAGAGTTACTGTTTATGTAAACAGCGAAAAGATAGAACTCACCGAAAACAGCCATGAGCTTTATATCGGCGAAGAGTTCACTTTGGGAGCTGAGGTTCTTCCGGCGGATACTACTAACAAGAAGGTAAGCTTTGCTTCCTCTGATGAAAATATTCTGACTGTTGATAAAAACGGTAATGTGAAGGCTCTCAGTAAGGGTACGGCTACTGTAACCGTAACAGCGGAGGATACAGGTATCACAGCTGTCTGCGAGGTCAAGGTTAAAAAGCACGCAGAGGGAATCACCGTTTCTGAGGATGCTATGGTCTATGTCGGCAGAACAGTAAAAATCAAAGCTGATGTAACTCCGGCTGATGCTGATAACAGAAATATCATCTGGAAGGTCAGCGACAGCAGAATGGCGTCCGTCGATTCTGACGGTGTGCTTACCGCATACGCGAAAGGCTTCGTTATCGTTACTGCAGAAGCTGAGGACGGTGGATTCAAGGGAGTATGCTTCGTAGAAATACGAACAGGTATTGATTCAGTATCTCTCAATAAAGAGCTGCTCCTTCTCGACAGGGGCGCCTCAGAGAAGCTCACATTCTCTGTTCTTCCCGCAAATGCAGACGAGAAAAAGGCTATCTGGACCTCCTCGGACGAAACTATCGCTACCGTAGACAGTAAGGGTAATGTTACTGCTACTCAGAAGTCAGGTACAGCAAAAATCCGCGCCACGGCTATTGATAACCCGGATGCTTATGCTGAATGTACGGTAACTGTCAAGGTTCCTTTGGAAACCATTTATCTTCAGGAAAAATCAATCTTCCTCAGAAAGGGAGAAAGCGCCCGTCTGGAAATAGTTTTCCGTCCCGAAAATGCTACTGTGAAGGACCTTACCTTCGAAAGTGAAGACAGTGAGGTTGCTTCTGTAGATAGCAACGGTCTCGTCATAGCACATAAGAACGGTGACGTAAATGTTATCGTAACCTCTGTAGAAGGCGGATACTCAGCGGTTTGCAGAGTAAAGGTTTATCAGGAAATAGAAAATATTATTTCACTGCCTCTCGTTCTGAGCAGAGGCTCAGAAGCCTACTGCCAAGTTGCGGCAGAGCCTGAGAATCACGATGAAACTCTCATCTTCTCTATTGATAATGAAAATATTGCGACCGTTGACGGAGACGGTCTCGTTAAAGCGAAGGCCCCCGGCACTGCAAATATTACAGTAAAGGGAAGCATTTCGGGTAAAACTCATACATTTACCGTTACTGTAAAAGAGCCTGTTACAGAGGTAAGATTCGATAAGGAAAGTGAAAGCGTAGAAAAGAGCGGAATCACGGTAGTAGAATATACTGTTCTTCCTCTCGATGCTGATAATATAGAAAGCGTCGAAATCACATCCTCCGATTCACAGATAGCAAAGATTATTTATAAATCAGACGGAACCACCGACGGTTCAGTTCAGGGCTTACAGGTCGGTGAGGCTGTGATTACCGTAAAGGTTACCACGACAGACGGCGAGATTTTCACCGATTCATATACACTTACGGTAACTGAAATCGAATAAAAATAAGGAACTGCATTTTGTGATGCAGTTCCTTTTATATATAATGTAATATATATTTGCTTTTAATACTTTTTCTTATGATATACCGTAAATGCGGTGAAAAGCATAAGATTATGGAAAATCATACAAGCCCAGGCACTTATGAGTCCCATAGACATCAGCTTTATACAGATAAATGTGCCCGCTATTCTTATGCCCCACATTCCGACGATGTTGAAAATAAAGGGCGTTTTTGTGTTTCCTATGCCCTGAAGCATACCTTCTATAATCAGCGAAACACCGTAGAAGGGCTCAGAGAGAGCCACCATACGCAGAACCGTAGCACACAGGGAGATAACCTCGTTACTGTCAGAGAAAAGTCCTGCCATTTTTTCTGCGAAAATGAAAAGAAGACCGCCTGAAATTATCATTAAAGTTATCTCGCTGATAATGAGAAGACGGCCTATATCCTTGGCTTTTTCTTTATCCTTTGCTCCGTGGGCATTTCCCATAAGCGTAGCTGCAGCCGTCTGCATACCGTAACCCGGTATGTAAAAGGCGGATTCTACAGTGTTTGCTACGGTGTGTGCGGCTGTAGAAATTTCGCCTAAAGAATTGATCATTGAAGCGAAAACCACATAACCGAAGGATGTACCGAAGCGTTGGAGCATATTGGGAAGAGCTACCTTAAGACAGGGCTTGAGTATTTCTCTGTCGGGCTTCAGTAAAGCTTTCCTCGGTGCTATTTTTTTATGTGCGAAAAGTGCGAAGGTAATAAGGATACCGCCTGCGGTAAATGCTGCAGCACTGGCGGCAGCGGCACCGATGACTCCCATACCTGCACCGTAAACCGTAATTGTCTTTCCGAAAATGGCCACCGTTCTGACAGGGTAGATAAGCAGAAAATTAAGTGCTACATTTATAATGTTTACGGCGAAGCCAACAAGCATAGGCGTTTTCGAGTCACCTGCGCCTCTGAGGACAGCACCGAAAATAATGGTAGCTGCACGGAAAATCATTGGTGTATACAGAATAAAGAAATACTGTGATGCGAGCTTACGGATATTTTCATCCACCTGCATAAGAGCGGGTACGGCAGGGCTTACGGCTAAGGTTACTGCTGTGAAAAACAGACCCGAAACGAGAGTAGCTAAAACCGACTGACTTGATGCTCTCACGGCAAGTTCCTTTTTGCCTGCACCGAGAGACTGTGAAATAAAGGCGATAAAGCCTACACCCAGAGCGGAAACAGAGGAGCCTACCAGCCAGTTTACCGTGGTAGTAGAGCCGACGGCTGCCACTGCATCGGTACCAAGTGAGCCGACCATAGCGGTGTCAATGTACTGAACTGCCGTCTGCATGAGCTGTTCGAGCATCGTCGGCCACGCCAGAGCGAGTATAAGAGGGAGCAATCTGAAATTTAGTTTACGCAGCATCGGTTCACCTGCCTTTCGTAATAAATACTATACTATTATAATAACTTTGCTGAAAAAAGCAAGAAAAACTTAAATGCAACCGTCGGTTGCTAAAAAATGAGGTGCAGTTGCTAAAATTTTAAAGCTGACTTGATAGACAAAATTCCTTATTTGTGCTATGATGTAAGCGCTAAAGGAGTGGTGTTATGAACAGCTTAGGCGAAAGAATTTATAAGCTGAGAACAGAAAAGGGAATGTCACAGGGGGATCTTGCTGACAGTCTGGATGTTTCGAGACAGACTGTATCCAAATGGGAAAATAATCAGAGTATACCCGAGCTTGACAGAATTATCGCTATGAGCGATGCCTTCAGTGTCAGCGTGGATTATATAGTAAAAGGAGAGAGTCTGAAGTCAGAGCAGAAGGAAGAAACGGAAACGGTTTCCGTTGAGGACTTTTCAGCCGGTAATGCTGCAAAGGTCAATTCTAAAAATAAATACATTTCATTGATAGCAGCAAGCGTAAGCCTTATTTATATCGTTTATCTTCTATCAGATGCGTGGACTCAGATTTCAAATATTATCAACGGATATGCAAGTGCTGACGATTTTGAACTAATCATAATCAGTACAGTACCAATGTTATTTTCAGCTATTGCTCTGTTATGTGTAAAAATTAAACTGGTTTCAATTTCTTACAGTATTATTCTTTCCGCCATTGCAATTCCATTTGCTCTCGGAGTGCTATTTGCCGGAAAAGTCGGAATAGCGAGAATTTTCGAAGAAGTAGAAATAATTGATTTTGTCATATTAATTGCATACACTATTATAGCTTATATGGGGTTCAGGGGTAATAAAAAGAATATAAAGCAGCTTTGCATAATTGCCTGTATGCTGTTTATTGCCTGTGAAGCGATTCGTTTGGTTGAATCGGTATACAGCTTTTATACAGAAATGAATTATACTCCCTGGGACACATTTCTTTCTGTCCTTTCTCAACGTGTGGGAAAATTACCGAAAAGGCTCTTTGAGTTCGGTGTATGTGCTGTTATGTACTTGAAAATCAACTCTAAACCTGACAGCGAGATGTCCGCACATACAGCTAATGATAAAAAACAGCATACATAAAAAACAAATCCCATCCTGCGCAGGACGGGATTTGTTTGCATTCTCTGTCAATCTGTTCGGACACTTAAGTCCTGATTTTGGTAAGCTTCCTCACACTGACTGATAACATCAGCTCTGTTACCGGCACTTTCATACCAGCTTTTGTCACCAAGGTATATGCTGTTGTGGTAGTATATCTTGCCGTCATCATTACCTGAATCGGTACACATAAAAACATAGGTGTTACCGTTTTCAGGCATACCGCGGTTCATATCCGAAAGCATACCGTTAGGTTGCTGACCACCCCAGCACAGCATAGTGAATTCCTCGGGTGCAGTACCCTTGATATTATGCTTTACCTTTATACGGTAGTGGGTGATGGGATCAGAGTCGTAAAGACCGAACCAGTTTTCATTGAAGATATATTCGAGGTCGGTATATTCTGTGCCGAGAATTTCTTCCACAGTGCCGATGAAGGTATAGTCTGACCATCCGATACTCTTTTCTGTATCATTCAGAGGGAAAATATAATCCACGCACATGGGAACTACCTCCATTGACGAAAAAGGCTCCGTCACTGGGTGAAGTTTGCTTTCCATAAGCTTTATTTTTATTTTGCCACCGGCAAATATTGCAAGTCCTGTAAGTACGAGGACTAAAGAAGCAAGAAAAACAGTTCTGAGTATCTTTTTCATAAATTCAGCCCCTTCCATTATATAAGATAAAGAAACAGTGTGCTTTGTTGCATAAGAAAGCTTCGCAGTAAATATAATTAATTAAAATCCGAGGTTATCGTTTACCAGAATAACGTGAATTCTTTCCTTGTCTCTGCTTCGTCTGGTGACTACTATCTGACTGCAGATGCAGTCGGGGGAGAGACAGTCTCCGCATTTACCTGTTACTGCACAGGGAGTATTTTTGTTAAGGCGGACAGTATTCGGGGGAGAAGCGATGTTTCTGGTACGGTTAAAGCCTTCCTCTACAGTGGAGACTACCTTGTTCATACCTGCGATGATGATAACGTGGTCAGGTCCGAAAATGAGAGAAGATACACGGTTGCCCGCTCCGTCGATGTTTACGAGCTCTCCGTCGAGAGTGATGGCATTGGTACTCATAAAGAAATAGTTTGACTGAAAGGCGAGAGCATAAAAATTCTTCTGCTCTTCGGGAGTAACATAACGGCTTCTGTCGTAAACGGTATATTTTCCGCTTTCAGCGAGAGCTGAGGGAATGCCGCACTCCTTTATGCTTTCACTTCCGCCCCAGGCGATGGTGCTTCCGTCGGGAATAAGTGAAAGAACGAGAGAAACACACTCCTCTTTATCAGCGCAGTAATAGCCGTTCATATTTCTCTTTTCAAGTGCAGTAATGATTGATTTAGCCTGATTTTCTCTGGCTGTAGAAAGATGTGACATAAATAATTCTCCTTTTCATATTTATACATTTATATTAGCAAAAAATTATGAGTTTTACAAGTGTTTATGAATTTATATACATATGTCTACGAAATATACAAAATGAATTTGTTGATTTTTTATAAAAATTAAACTGATAAATAAAAACTTTTTGTTTTCTTTACAAAATTCAAAAAGCCTTATTTTTTTTCTTGCAATTTCGACATTATGGGTATAAAATATTTTTCATCACACATTAAAGCGTTAATAAATTTTAGTGATTATTCGCCTCGTTAAGAGGATTAAAGGAGTTTGGAATTAAATGAGTTATGTACAGAATGTAATCGATTCAGTAGCAAAAAAGTATCCCCACGAGCCTGAGTTCGTGCAGACAGTTACAGAGGTTCTCGCTTCTCTCGAACCCGTAGTGGAAAAGCATCCCGAGTACGAAAAAGCAGCTCTTCTCGAAAGAATGGTTGAACCCGAAAGATCAGTAAGCTTCCGTGTAACATGGGTAGACGACAGCGGCAAGGTAAACGTAAATACCGGCTACAGAGTTCAGTTCAACGGTGCTATCGGTCCTTACAAGGGCGGTCTTCGTTTCCATCCCTCTGTTTACAGCGGTATTATGAAGTTCCTTGCTTTCGAGCAGACCTTTAAAAACAGCCTCACAAGCCTTCCCATCGGTGGTGCAAAGGGCGGTAGTGATTTTGATCCGAGAGGCAAAAGTGACGGAGAAATTCTCCGCTTCTGTCAGGCATTTATGACAGAGCTTTACAGACATATCGGTGCTGACATTGACGTTCCTGCAGGTGACATCGGTGTAGGTGGCAGAGAAATCGGCTACCTTTTCGGTCAGTACAGAAGAATCAAGGGTAACTTCGAAAACGGTGTTCTCACAGGTAAGGGACTTTCCTACGGTGGCTCTCTTATCCGTCCTGAGGCTACAGGCTTCGGTGCTACATACTATGCAGTAGAGGTTCTTAAGCACTTCGGTGAAGAAATCAAGGGTAAAACAGTAGCAGTTTCAGGCTTCGGTAACGTTGCCTGGGGTACAGCAACCAAGGTAGCAGAGCTTGGCGGTAAGGTTGTTACACTTTCAGGTCCCGACGGATATATCTATGATCCCGACGGTATCGTGACCAAAGAAAAGATCGCTTATCTTCTCGAAATGAGATCATCCGGCCGTGATAAGGTTCAGGATTATGCCGATAAGTTCGGTGTAGAGTTCTTCCCCGGCGAAAAGCCTTGGGGTGTTAAGGTTGACATCGCTATGCCCTGTGCAACTCAGAACGAAATCGGTATGAAGGAAGCAGAAAAGCTTGTAGCTAACGGCGTTCCTTACTATATCGAGGTAGCAAATATGCCCACTACAAATGATGCTCTTACTTATCTTATGAAAAACTGTAAGGCAGTTGCTCCCTCAAAGGCAGTTAATGCAGGCGGTGTCGCTTGCTCTGCTCTCGAAATGAGTCAGAACTCTATGAGATACAGCTGGTCAGCAGAAGAGGTTGATGCAAAGCTCAAGGGTATTATGAAAAATATTCACGATGCTTCTGCAGCTGCTGCTGAGGAATACGGACTCGGCTATAACCTTGTGGCAGGTGCAAACATCGCAGGATTTATCAAGGTTGCTGACGCTATGATGGCTCAGGGTCTTATCTGATCAGAAGACATTACATATTAAAGCAAGGATAGATGATGTAGAAACATTTTGTTTTTTTACATCATCTATTTATTTGTGTAAAAAAAGTATTATGAAAATATTATAAATTTTTAATCAAAAATACCGCCTTTACACTTGACATATTGTATAATTTGTTTTAAAATATACAGGATAGTGAGTAACTATCGTTCGAGTAATGTTACTGTAATTCTTTTGATGAAACACAGATGGTGATATGTTTGACGGACGGAGTCTGGCAAATTATTAAGGTGTAACCCGTAACCTTTGATTTGTCTGATTTACAGATATTTCCTATTATGTATTGCTGAAGGCGTAAATGCCAATGAAAAAACAAAAGAAGGAGGTGCTGCTACTTTGGATTGGTTATATATTGTAATCGGTGTCGTATGTGCCGTAGTTTTCGGCGTAGTCGGCTTTGTGGTCGGACAGGCTCACAGAAAAAAGACTGCTGAAGCACTCATCGGCTCCGCTAATGAAGAAGCTATCCGCATTGTCAACCAGGCAGTTGCAGAAGCTGAGACGAAGAAAAAAGAGGCTATTCTTGAGGCTAAGGATGAAATTCATAAATTCAGAAATGAAACTGACAAAGAACTTCGTGAGAGAAGAAATGAAGTTCAGCGTCAGGAAAAGAGAATGATTCAGAAGGAAGAAAACCTCGATAAAAGAACTGAAAATTTAGAGAAAAAAGAAGAACAGCTTGATTTAAAAATTAAGCAGGCTGAAAACCAACTCTCCGAAGCAGAAAGCATCAAAAGAAGTCAGTTAGAAATGCTTGAAAAGATATCGGGCTATACAAAAGAGCAGGCTAAGATTGATTTGATAAATACAATCGAAGAATCTCTCAAAAGAGAAAAGGCTGTCAAGGTTATGGAATACGAGCAGATGGTTCGTGAAGAAAGCGAAAATCTCGCACGCGAAATCATCACCACCGCTATTCAGCGCTGTGCAGCCGACCACGCATCAGAGGCTACCGTTTCTGTTGTGGCTCTTCCCAATGATGAAATGAAGGGTAGAATTATCGGCCGTGAAGGCAGAAATATCCGTACTCTTGAAACCATCACAGGTGTCGATCTTATCATCGACGATACTCCCGAGGCAATTACCCTTTCATCCTTTGATCCTGTTCGCAGAGAGGTTGCGAGAATCACTCTCGAAAGACTTATCGGCGACGGTCGTATTCATCCCGCCCTTATCGAAAAAATTCACGAAAAGGCAAAGCGTGAGGTTGACCAGACTATTAAGCAGGCAGGTGAAAGAGCTGTTATTGATGCCGGTGTAAACGGTGTTCATAACGAACTTGTTAAGCTTTTAGGACGTCTCAAATACCGTACCAGCTACGGTCAGAACGTTCTTAACCACTCTCTCGAGGTTTCTTATATTGCAGGTCTTATGGCTGCAGAGCTCGGTGTTGATGTTAAGCTTGCACGCCGTGCAGGTCTTCTCCACGACATCGGTAAGGCTATCGACCATCAGCAGGAAGGCTCACATATCGAGCTCGGTGTTGAGGCCGCTAAAAAGTATAAGGAAAATGACATTGTTATCAATGCCATCCATGCTCATCACGGTGATGTCGAGCCGAAGAGCATTATTGCCTGTCTCGTTCAGGCAGCAGATGCTATTTCAGCTGCAAGACCCGGAGCAAGAAGAGAGAACCTTCAGAACTACATCAAACGTCTCGAAACTCTCGAAAAAATCTCCAAGTCCTTCAGTGGCGTAGACAGTGCCTTCGCAATTCAGGCAGGCCGTGAGGTTCGTATTCTTGTCAAACCCGAGGCAGTAAGTGACGAAGAGATGGTTCTTCTCGCTCACAGCATCGTAGAAAAGATCGAACAGGAGCTTGAATATCCCGGTCAGATCAGAGTTAATATGATCCGTGAGACAAGAGCTGTAGATTACGCTAAATAATCAATTAAGGAGTTGCGACTTTGGCTGCGACTCCTTTTCTGTAGGTGAAAGAAATGGAAATACTTTACGAAGATAAAGATTTAATCGTGTGCATTAAGGAACGAGGCATCCTTTCTCAGGAGGGTAAGGAAGGCGAAAGGACTATGCTTTCTCTGCTCTCAGCTTACACCGGTGGAGAGATTTATCCTGTTCACAGACTCGATAAAGAGGTGGGCGGAGTTATGGTCTTCGCCAGAAATCAGAAAACAGCTGCATTCCTTTCATCTCAGGTGACAGATCGAACTATGGAAAAGGAGTATATTACTGTAGTAGAGGGAAGTCCTGACGAAAAAGACGGTACGATGGAGGATCTGCTCTTTTTCGACAGAAGTAAGAATAAATCCTTTACTGTAAAAAAGGAAAGACGCGGAGTAAAAAAAGCACTTTTAAGCTATAAGGTTTTGGCTGAAAAAAACGGTCTTTCTGTGGTGAGAGTTAAGCTTCACACAGGCAGAACCCATCAGATAAGAGTGCAGTTTTCTTCACGGAAAATGCCTATAGTAGGGGACAGACGCTACGGAAGTAAAAGCGACGGTAAGATAATAGCTCTGTGGTCCTGCTATATTTCCTTTATCCATCCTGTAACCAAAGAAAAAATGACATTTGAAAAGATGTCGGAAGAAAGTACTTTTGATTTCTGAAAGGAGAAAGAATATGAAAAAAATAGTTTCGTTTTTAATGACACTTGTGCTGACGGCAAGTATGTTCTGTGGCTTTACCTTTGAAAGTGTGGCTGCAGGTAATAAGCATACGATAACTGCTGAAAATCCTGCGGTTGTTATCCGCAGTACCTTTGCCACCGGAAAGTTCAAAGAAGGCTGGGGCGGTGTATTCGCTGCTGTGCCCGTAAAGGATAAGGAAGGCTATATTCTTTATGATGTAATTATCTGGGAGGACAGAATAAATCTTTACAAATTCCCCAATGATCTTGAGCAGAATGAAGAATATGGGTTCTTTGAGGAGAAGGCAACAGAGGATTATTACAGATGGAGAGAGTCCTTCTGCATAAAGAGTGTTCTCTGTGAGGATACGGAGAATATGAGTAAGAGCAGTAAAACACTGCGTGATGCCTTCATCGAATTTTTCCGTGTAGTCAATAAAAGAACTCCCTCGGATAATATCATTCTAAAATATTCAGGTCACGGGAACATCGGCTATAGCGGATGTATGAATGTGGAGGACACCAAGGTTATGCTCGAAAAGGGCGTGAAGATTTTCGGTCAGAAGTTTGCACTGATTGACTTCGGCACAAACTGTCGTACAGGTAACACCGATTTCGTTCAGGTTTACCATAACTATACTGATTATCTCATTCTTTCTCAGTGGGACTTCGGCGGATACGGATGGGATAACTGGGATTATGAGGCTTACAAAAAGGTTGATATTGACTATTGCTATGCTGATATGTTCAATATCGGTTCAACCGTGGAGCAGGCAGGAAAAAATATCTTAAACAAAAGCACTCAGCGATGGAAGTATTGTCTGAAGGACCTCAGAAAGGGCAAAATCAAGCAGTCAATGACTCTTCTCAATATGAGCGGATATGACAGCTTTATGTCCGAATTCGGAAAGCTGATGTACAAAAATAATATAGCCTCAACGGATGTTTATTCTCTTGTCAGCAAAAAGGGAAGCAAGAAGCTGAAAAATCTTTATAAAAAATTTGTCATTTATTATAAGGATAATAACAGCAAGGAAGTTTTTGTCTGGGACGAAAAAAATTACGGCCTTACAGCATATCCTTTTGTTTATAAAACCGAGCTGTCCGAAAAGGAATACACTTATAACGGAAAGGTGCGTAAGCCTTCCGTAAATGTAACTCTCACCAACGGTTATACTCTCCGTCAGGGCGAGGATTACACGGTTTCTTATCAGAAGGGCAGAAAGAATGCGGGTAAATATAAGGTAACTGTTTCTTTCAAAAGTGCCTATGGCAGCAAGGAAGAGCTGTTCTTTACTGTCAAGCCGCAGAAGGTAACTGTAAGCAGTGTCTCTGCACTGAAAAAGGGCTTTAAGCTTAAATGGAAACCTGTATCGGGAGCTGTGACAGGCTATCAGATTCAGTACGGACTCAAATCCTCATTCTCAGGAGCTAAGACAAAGTGGATCAAGAAGGCAGAGACTTCAAGCACTTCCGTAAAAAAGCTGAAGGCAAAGAAAAAATATTATGTCCGCATCCGTGCTTATAAAACGGCGGACGGAAAAAAGATATATTCACCCTGGTCAGTGAAAAAGACAGTAAAAACCAAGTGAGTATTCATATGAAAAATACTTAATTAACAATATAAACAAAAGCAGACGGAGATGTTGAGATTTTTTTGCATCTCCGTTTTTTTTTGTTTACAAAATTTTTCATTTATTAAGTGCTTTTTCTATTGATTTAAAAGCGTAAAAGATGTAAACTATAAGAGTACAATGAAGTATTGTGTCTTATTTTGAAAAATAAAGGTGAACGGATTGAAAAAAACGATTATTCTGTTAATAGTTTGCGCTTTTCTTATAGGGTATCCGCTTAGCAATTTTTCAGCTGTTATAAATGAAAATTATACTGTACAGGTAAGTACTGATGAAGGCGTTTCTTTTATAAACAAAATGGAACAGCTTGATATCAGTGAGGCTGAAAGCTTTGTAAACGAGGCTGAAAAAATCAGAAACTATGTTTCTGATACGAGCTCTGCGCGTGTGGCTCAAATATTATATAAGCTGGAAACAGGAAAAACCTCCTATAAGAAGGTGTACAAGGATGTTTATTTTATGGGGGATTCTCTGGTTAACGGACTGGAATCCTACGGCATTCTTAACGAAAAGAAAATATACAGCAAGGTAAGTGCTTCTCTTTATCATCTGGAGGAAAATTATAAAAAGGTCATAAAGAAAGAACCCAAGGTTATTATCCTTCACTACGGACTCAATGCCTTAGGTTATACAGAGGAGGCGCTGAACGGCTATGTTAAAATGTACAGTAAGTACATTAAAAAAATGAAAAAGAAGCTTCCCGGAACACGTATTATTGTTTCTTCCATTTTTCCTGTAGACAGAAAGGTAGCCAAAAATAAGCTCTTTAAAAGAATAAAGGTTTACAACAAGGCTATGAAAAAGATGTGCAACGATGTGGGTGCTGATTATCTTGATAATAATCCTCTTTTCAAAGAGATTGACTACTGCTATGGCAGAGACGGCATTCATCTTCCTGAGTTCTTTTACAGGGATTACTGGCTAAAATATATTATTGAAGAAATGGAGATAGTATGATGAGCAAGGCAGGCTTCAGTCAGCTTATATGCGTTATTCTGCTTGCTGTTTTTATCGGATTTTCCTTCTTTTCTGAAACGGATACAGTGAAAACTGCTGAGGAAATAGCAGTTAATGTTACTGATAAAGTAAGTACGGAAGGTCTGCAGTCCTTTGACGGAGAAAGACTTTCGTCTCAGTACGGCATTGACGGAGAAGAGTTTGAATCCTTTATGTATTACGGAAGCGAAGATATTATGGATGTTCGCGAAATCCTGATAATAAAGGGTAACGAAAATTCCGATCTGAAAAAAGTGGCGGAGATTATCTCAGCCAAAGCAGAAGAAAAGTATAATACTTATAAGGATTATGACCCTGTCGCATCCTCACTTCTGGAAAACAGAGTAATACAGATAAGTAAGGGAGCAATAATATATATTGTTCACGATGATGCTTCTATGGGTCTGGAAGCATTTTTGAAAAGCGTGGAAGAATGAGTCTTCCGTCAGAAACTTTTTTGAGGTGTAAAAATGGTATTCAGCAGTGCCACTTTTCTATTTTTATTTTTTCCTGTTACGCTGATTTTTTATAATCTTAAGCTCTTTAAGGACAGGGACAGAGAAACAGAAAAAAAGAATATTGTTTTATTGATAATGAGTTTGGTTTTTTATGCATGGGGAGAGCCTGTGTATATAATTCTGATGCTCCTTAGTATTTTCTATAACTATAATACAGCTATTGATATAGACAGTTACATAGGAAATCCCCGGAAAAAGAAAGCTGTTTTTATCTTTGCTGTTTTATTCAATGTTTTTATTTTAGGCTTTTTCAAATATTACGGCTTTGCTGTCGAAAGCATAAATAGTATTTTCTCTCTTTCTCTTCCTGTCAGAGAAATACCTCTGCCTGTCGGTATTTCATTTTATACCTTTCAGGTGCTGTCTTATGTTATCGATGTTTATCGCGGTGATGTAAAGGCTCAGAAAAAATTAGTTCCCTTTGCCGCCTATATCTCGATGTTTCCTCAGCTTATTGCAGGTCCCATCGTTCAGTACCGCGATGTGGAAAAACAGCTTGCGGACAGAGAGGTTACAGCTGAGAAGTTTGCGGCGGGCATAATGTTTTTCGTAAAAGGTCTGGGTAAAAAGGTTATCTTTGCCAATACGGTAGGTGCCGTTTACACGGAAATTCTGGGGATGGAAACAGCATCTCTTTCCGTTATGACCTCATGGATAGGCATAATATGTTATACTCTGCAGATTTATTTCGACTTCAGCGGATATTCGGATATGGCTATCGGTCTGGGGAAAATGCTCGGATTTGATTTTATACAGAATTTCAATTTTCCCTACAAGGCTACAAGTATTACAGATTTCTGGAGAAGGTGGCATATAAGTCTCAGCAGCTGGTTCAGAGATTATGTTTATATTCCTCTGGGCGGTAACCGTAAAGGTACTGTCAGAACAATATTAAACATTCTCGTGGTATGGTCTCTTACGGGACTGTGGCACGGTGCAGCATGGAATTTTATAGCATGGGGAGCCTTTTACGGGATTCTGCTTATCGCTGAAAAGTATGTCTTCGCACGGCTTCTGGAAAAGATACCTGTTTTCATAAGATATATTATGACTATGCTTATCGTAATGATTGGTTGGGTATTCTTCTCTGCAGAGAATCTTTCTTCAGCTTTAAGCTATATTAAAAGTATGTTCGGTTTGTACGGAAATGCCTTTACGGACAGTACGTCCCGTTATCTTCTTTCGGAAAACATCTTTTCTGTTTCCGTTATGATACTTTGTGCTACAGGAGTTTTTGCACTTTTACCGAGGGTAAAGAATTTCAGATTCAATACAATACTGATGAGTGCAGGATATATAGGAATCTTTATTCTGTGTATTATTTATCTTATCAGTGAAACCTATAATCCTTTCCTTTATTTCAGATTTTAAGAGGTTTTAAATGGACAACAGCTCAAACTACGAAAAAGAACTGAAAACTGAAAATATACCGAAAAACAGAAAAGGAAGACTTATATTTTCCGGACTTATTTCTGTATTCTGTCTTATAATTTTTGCAGGCAGTATTTCTCTGATTACGGGAGAAGATAAAGCTTTTTCCGAGTCCGAAAACAGAGTGCTTGCAACTATGCCGTCACTATCACTGCATACACTGAAAGACGGAAGCTTTATGAAAAATTTCGAAACATACCTTACGGATCAGTTTGCTTTCAGAGATGGTATAATCCGCCTGAAAACACTGGCTGACCGTGCTGTGGGTAAAACACGGGTAGGTGATGTTTACATCGGCAAGGACGGATATCTTTTCTCTGTGCCGTCAGATTTTAACCGAAGCAGAGCTGAGGAAATGACTTCACTCCTCTCCGGCTTTGCCGAGGCTAACGGAGAGTCCCGTATCACTTTTATGATTTCTCCTAACAGCAGCTATGTTTATAAAGAAAAGCTTCCCGATAATCTTGTTACCGATGATCAGAACTATATAATAAAAGATATCGAAAATTACACACAGAGCCAGAAGGTAGATTATCTGAATCTTTCTGAGATTTTTCTTGCAGTAAAAGACGAGATACAGCTGTTTTACAGAACAGATCACCACTGGACTACGACAGCAGCAGAACTTGCCTTCAGGGAACTGATGACACGTTGGGAAAAGTCTTTGGATGAAGTCAGTTTTAAGTCCTATACAGTTTCTGACGGTTTTCAGGGGACTCTTAGTTCAAAATCAGGTGTCGCTTCTGCTGAGGATGTAATTGAAATTTGCGTTCCTGAGAATTCAGAGCTTACTTATGTGGCTGATTATGAAAACGGAGAAAAGAAAACGGCATCTCTTTTCGACAGCAGTAAGCTGGAGCAGAAGAATAAGTATGAGGTTTTTGCCGGAGGTAATTACGGCAAGATAGTTATCGATACTACCTCTTCGAGTAAGGACACTCTTCTGATAATCAAGGATTCTTACGCCAACTGTATGCTTCCTATGTTCACTCCGTTATTTTCTAAGATTATAGTAGTAGATCCGAGATATACCGAGGAAAAAATTTCTGCTATTACCGAGGAAAATACTTTCTCTCATATTCTTTTTCTCTACAATCTCGATACCTTGCTTGAAGATACATCGCTGACAGAAGCATTAAAATAAACGGTTAACCGTACGGTTAGCCGTTTTGTTTTAATAAAAAAGTGAAAATAATTTACATTTTGATGAAAAACTATTGATTTAATAGGAATAATGTGATAATATGATAAAAAATAAAGTTGATATTTGTCACATTTAGGAGAGGTAATATGTCGGAAAAAATAAAATTAGAACTTAGAAGTAAAAAAGAAACAGATGAGGATGATAAAACAGAAATCAATCTTAGTCTGTTCCTTTCTGAAGAAAAGAACTATCGCATAAGAGAAATATTAAAGAATATTCATTCGGAAAACAGTAAAGATGTAGTGGAGAATTTAATCAGAGTAATAGCTGAGTCGGAAACAGATAGGTTTAACTCGACTTCTTTTAGTGATTTTGAAAATGAAGCTACCTTTGTTCTGGGAGAATTCGGAATACCTGCACATACGAAGGGGTACAGATATCTGAAGGAAGCTGTGGTCCTTGTGGCTCAGAAACCTCTTTTTGTTGACGGTATTACTAAAAATCTGTATCCTGCTATCGCAGAGCATTACGGCACGACCTCTGCACGGGTAGAAAGAGTGGTAAGACACGCCATAGAGAGTGGGTGTACGAAAGGTGATACTCAGGCGCTTTATTACTATTTCCCGCACAGCATATCAAAGGACAAGCTCAAACCTACCAATGCGGAATTCATTGCGGTAATTGGAGATGTGGTGAAAAAGAGAGTTTCAAAAAGACAGTTAATTTTTGCGGATATATAAAAGAGGGGCTGTTGCAGTAAGATGCAGAAGACGTTTTCTTCGTCCCGAAGGCGTATGCTTATACTCCGAGTGGACGAAAAAACGGCTAAAAAAGCAAAATATTTTTTGGGACAACAAAAATAATTCTGATTTATAAAAATTAAAACAGATATGTTTCAGTTAAGAGTAACTTTTACATATCTGTTTTTGTTTTGATTTTTGGTCTGCGCTTAGTGCAACAGTTCCTTTTATTACTTTTTGCTTTCTTTATCGTAAAGGAAAGATTTTAATATCTCTTTGTTTTTGTCGATATCCATTTTAAGAACGAGCTGACCTGATATTCTGGCATCGCTCCAGGTGCCTTCGGCAGGAATCTGCTGCTGTTCGATATCGTAATGAATGTATCTGAGGGCAGCACCTGCTGCGAGACCGATAAGCTCACTGCTGCTGATATCCGTAGAGATGTTCGGGAGTACCTGCTTTACGATGCTCAGAAGCTTAACAGGATTGGTTTTGAGAGCTTTATTTACGATGGCACCGATAACCTTTCTCTGTCTTTCTGTTCTTCTGAAGTCATTGTCTACATATCTTATGCGGCAGTACCAGAGAGCAGTTTTTCCGTTCATATGATTGGTTCCCTTTTTTACATCCTTAAGCTTAACTTCTTCTCGCATATATTTGGCTTCTGCGGCTGTAACTCCGTCGACGGTAATGCCGCCCAGAAGGTTTACAAGCTGACGGAAGGCTTTGAAATCAACCATAATGTAGTTGTCGATTTTAACGCCGAAATTATATTCGAGAGTGTCCATTACCAGCTGAGTTCCGCCATAGGAAAATGCGGAGTTAAGCTTTGTATTGTATTTCTTTGAGGGAATATATACATAGCTGTCACGCAGGAAAGAGGTAAGCTTGAGCTTTTTGTTTTGTTTGTCGATGGAAAAGAGCATCATGGTATCAGATCTCTGTCCCTCTACATCACCTCGTGCATCACTGCCTACGAAGAGGATGTTTATAACATCATCGCTGGAATTAAGTGTGTTTTCGTCCACGTAGGCGTTAGGAACTATACTTTCATCGTAATTGAGGCCCTGAATGGCTGAAATACCGTAGCCCATAAGAGCGACAAATAAAGCTGTAAAAATACCGAGAACAGAAAGAATGATGATTTTCTTCTTTGAAACAGGTGGCTTAGGGGGAGGATCATTTCTGTGGGAACCTTCTCTGCTCATTCGTACGGGCTTATGTGCAGATGCCGTGTTCACCCTCTGACCCTGAGGTGTTCTGTTTCGCTGAACATTTGACTGGGGAGAAGGAGTGTGGTGCGGTCTGGGCGCTGAAGGATTATGAGATGCTCTGACTGAGGAAGTGGGAGCAGGTCTTCTGCTGACCTCGTCCTGAAGATGTGTTCCGTGAGAGGAAACTGGTCTTCCTTTCGGTGTTCTGTCCATAGGGCCTTCACTTATACTGTCTTCATCGGGAAGGTTAACGGTGAATCTTTCTTTCTGAGAAAAAGCCTGTGAGCTTCCTTTAGTTCTGAAATCAAGATTAAAGCTTTCATCAAAATAATCTGTATCTGTAAACTCGTTCGGTGAATATCGACGGGTGTTTTTATTATTATCTGAACTTTTTTTCTTTTTATCGGAAAAATATATATCGTCCATAATATCCTCCTTATGGTATTATTATCTGTCATATTGTACCTCAAAACATAAGAAAACACAATACTTTTTAATTATTATCAGAAAAACTTAACAATGTCGGTTCTTTGTTTATCCGAAAAAGAATAAAAATGTATTTTGGTGTAAAAATATTATACGGAAAACTGACGAAAGCGGTGATAATATGAAAGGTCCCGAAAATCTGAGAGAGCTTCTTACCGAGAGTGAAAAGAAATACGGCGAACGGTCTGCCTTTATTCTTAAGGACGAGGAAGGTAAAAAATACACAGTTTCTTACAGCAGCCTGAAAAAGGATGCGGAAAGTTTCGGCACTGCTCTTATATATGAACTTGGCTTAAAAGGGAAAAAGACAGCCATTATGGGAGAAAATTCCTATAGGTGGTGTCTTTCTTATCTTGCTCTTACAGGCGGAGTAGGTATAGCTGTTCCTCTGGATAAAGAATTACCTGCCGAGGAGCTTTCGAATATTATATCCTTTGCAGGTGTGGACTGCATTATCTGTGACGGTAAAACCGTGCAGAAGATTATATCGGACAGTTCTCTTACAGAGCGTGAGGTAAAGGTAATATGTACAGAAAAAGTAAACGGTACGATTTTTTTTGACGAGCTTATGAAAAAGGGTGAAAATCTCGTCTCAGAGGGCAAAAGGGATTATTTTTCTGCAGAGATTGAAAGCGAAAAAACAGCAGTTCTTCTTTTTACGTCGGGTACCACAGGAATGGCTAAGGGTGTGATGCTTTCACACAGAAATATAATTTCAGATCTTTTATCAGTTTCGGAAAGAATAAAAATCGATGAAAAAGACCGTACGCTTTCTGTTTTGCCTCTTCATCACACCTACGAGGCTATATCCTTTCTGATGATTATTCACTCGGGAGGATCTGTCGCTTTTTCTGAGTCTGTCCGCACTCTGAAGGAGGATTTTGCTTTTTATAAGCCTACTGCCTTCGTAACCGTTCCGCTTCTGCTGGAAAAGTTACACAAAAGGATTATGACTTCCATAGAAAAACAGGGAAAAAGAAAAAAGGTGCATTTTTTTTCGGTGATTTCGTCGGCGGTAAGTGAAGAAAAGAGAAAGAAAATCTTTTCCGATATTCACGCATTTTTCGGCGGACGGCTTAATAAAATAGTGGTAGGCGCGGCGGCAATTCAGAAAGAGGTAGCCGATGATTTCATTATGTTCGGAATACCCGTAATAATAGGCTACGGGCTTACGGAATGCTCTCCGATAGTAATATGTAACAGTATAGAAAATCTTACCTCCGACACCATAGGCAAGCCTCTCGACGGCGTAGAGGTAAGAATAGAAAATCCCGACGAAAAGGGGATAGGTGAAATCTGTGTAAAAGGTCCGATGGTTATGAT
Source organism: uncultured Clostridia bacterium (assembly GCA_937901145.1). Lineage (GTDB taxonomy): Bacteria > Bacillota > Clostridia > Oscillospirales > Acutalibacteraceae > UBA6857. The sequence continues at coordinate 3,075 of CALCHE010000024.1, read as the reverse complement.
AGGTTATTATAAAAACAAGATAGCTACCGACAATGTACTGGAAAACGGATTTTTGCATACCGGTGATCTTGGCTACAGGGACAGGAACGGAAATTACCACATCACAGGCAGAAAGAAAAATGTGATAGTCGCCAAAAACGGTAAAAACATTTATCCTGAAGAAGTGGAGTATTATCTTCTCAGACATCCGGTTATTTCCGATGCTATGGTTTATGCGGAGGATGACAGTATTCTCTGCGCACAGATTATTCCTGACATAGAGGAAATAGGGCGTAGACTTAAAAAGACAGAGCTTACTGAACAAGAGATTCACAAATCTGTTATCGAAGCTGTCAGAAGCACAAACAGAAAGCTACCGTCCTACAAGGGCATTAAAAAGGTCACTTTAAGAAATAAAGATTTTATACGCACTTCCACGAAAAAGATAAAGAGAGACGAGAAGGAAAATAAAGAATAACACTGTCTTCGGAACAAGATAAAAAAATACCGAAAAACCCTTGACAAGAGCCTTCCAAAACAGTATAATTGTAAAGTCGTATGACACGCCGGTGTGGCGGAATAGGCAGACGCAAGGGACTTAAAATCCCTCGGTGGCAACACCGTACCGGTTCAAGTCCGGTCACCGGCACCAATACCCGAAAACCTTAGTATTTACAAGGGTTTTCGGGTTTTTGTTTTGCCTAAAAACACCCAAAAAACGGGCAAAAAAGCGACCTCAAAAAATGGCTAAAAATGGGCACATCCCTCCAACATCCCTCCAAATTTCCGAGAAAAATTCTGAGACACCCTGTCGGAAAGCTGAAAACGATGTCGAAAAAACATTTTTTTGAAGCGGTTACAGCTTCGGAAAATGTTCTAAAATTGCATTTGCCGAGTCCACCTTTGACGAAAAATCAAGGTGCGTGTAAATATTCGAGGTAGTGGAAATATCACTGTGACCGAGCCACTCCTGAATATCTCTCAGATTTACTCCGTTTGAATACAAAAGACTTGCACAGCTGTGGCGTAAATCGTGGAAACGGATTTTTCTTAATCCGTGTTTTTTTAGAAATTCGGGAAAGTATCGGGTAATATATCCCGGTGCAATAAGCTCACCGATTTGGTTGACATAAACATAGTCAAGATAATCTTTGCAATATGAGTTGCCGCAGAGCTTACGGTTATATTCCTGCTCTTTCTTCATCCTTAAAAGAAGCTTTTCAAAGGGTTCTACCATCGGAAGTGTACGACAGCTTGATTTTGTTTTTGCACTGTCCTTGGGGAGCAGCTTAATTTTTCCGTCCACATTTACTTCCATTACAGTATGCTTGATTGAAAAGGTCTTTTTGTTAAAGTCAACCGCACTCCATTTAAGACCTACAACCTCGGCTCGTCTGAGACCGTAAAAAGCCGCAAGTATAACGGCAAATTCGAGTGTATGCCCCTTGACCTTTTCAAACAGCTCTTCAAGCTCCTCGGCATCATAAGCACTGCCAACGAAAGGCTCCTTCTTCGGTCTTTGCACTCTGTCTGCAGGGTTTACATCTATAAGCTCAATCATATAAGCGTGCTGTAAAGCCTTCCTTATATTTGCGTGACGGTGAATAACAGTGTTTGCCGTTACTCCTTTTACGCTCAGCTCATAAGTGTAGTAGTCCTGTATCATTTTCGCAGTGAGCTCACGGAGCTTCAGCTTCGGATGCTTTTCTTCAAAGTAAGGAATTATATCTCTTTTCACCGAGTAGCTGTAGCCACTGTAGGTTGATGCGGATACGGAGTATTTTACCATTTCCAGCCACTCAAGGAGAAAGGTTGTAAAAAGAATGTTTTTCTCATCCTTTGCTTCCTCTTCTTCCTTTCTTCTTTCTTCAAGCTCAAGAAGCTCAGCTTCCTTTTCCTTGATTGCTTCTCTGAGCATCAGCTCAGCTTTCTTTTTATTACCCTTTACGGGTAAACCGGTTGATTTTGAAGGTGTCTGCCTTTTACCGTTTTCGTCCTTGTAGTTGAAAACGATATGGTAGACACCGTTCTTTTCTCTTAGATGTCCAGTTACCAATATTTGTCCTCCTGATAATACATTCATTTTATTTTTTTCTTTTGTCGTCATAATCTTCAACAAGACCTAAGTACCTGAAAATTTCAATTTTCGGTACAAGGTACTTATTGGCGAGATATATACTTCTGATTTCTCCGCATTGCAGTAATTTGTATGCGGTTTTTATATTTATCCCTAAGATTTCACACATTTGATGAACATTCACAATGTCGGGATAACTTGTGAACAGCAGTTGATACGCTTCTTGTGTAGTCATTTTTAACCTCCTTTGTTTATGATTAATGTAGTATTTTCAGGGAGGGCAAAACCATCTGCCGCCGACAAGAGTATTTTAACGGCAGATGGAAGAATTTACAAATGTGTGAGAGATTTATACGGCATTATTTTCAACAATACCTAAATATTCAAAGACATTTATCTTCGGAATGAGGTATCTGTTACCTATGATAAAGCTTTTGATTTTACCTGTTCTCAAAAGCTTGTAAACTGTTCTGATGCCTATACCGCCGAGCATATCGCTCAACTGATTTGCATCAACAACATCAGGATAATCCTTAAACATAAGATTATACGCTTCCTGTGATTTCATAGCATCCCTCCTTCCTTATCTTGCATCTCTCTGCCGCATTAAATACCGATGATAATGCTCGACAGCCTTTATCACAAATTCCTGCTTCTGCTTTTCGGTGAACCTTGATTTAAAATATCTCTCTATACTTTCCGTCGGTATCTTCAGAAAATCCTTCTGATTTGCTTTAGCCTCTGCCATAATTTCGGATATTCTGTCTGATGTGAGCATACCTTCCGAATGAAGCTTTTTCATTCGTACCGTTTGCGAGTAAGAGGGTGTAACCTCTTCGTTTTCATAAAATCCGTAAATTTCGTACTGTTCTTCTGACGGTAGAAATGACAGCTCAACAGCAGGTGTAAATGCTATTCGACCTTCGTCAACTAACTTTAATATCTCGGGAATGAGATAAGTTAATCTGATATATCGCCTGACAGTTTCACGGCTTTCGTTGTTTTCTTTGCCGACTTCT
>CALCHE010000023.1 GCA_937901145.1 uncultured Clostridia bacterium | reverse complement strand
CCGTTGTTCACGATATCTTCGGCACAATGCCCTCAATGTGGAGCTTTGTTGACGACAGATATTTCTACAGCGCACTTGAATACACCTACGGTGATTATACCGATCCTGACCACGAGTATGCCGGACTTATCAGCAAAGTAATATACTATCACGAAAATATTATGCTCAAGTCAGAGGAGCTTATCGCTACAGCTGAAAAAGATAACATCAAAGTAAGCATTATCACAAAGTACGGTGAGCCTCCCATTCCCGTAAGTAAGGAAGGTAACTTCACAGGTGACGGCTTTGTTGCTCTTGAAAAGGCAAGCTTCGGTGCGACCTGTGCAATGAACGGCGAAAAGATTCCTGAGGGCTATGTGCAGAAGGTTGCCACAGGCTACGATATGCTTTCACCCGACGGATGTGTTGACGCTTCAACGGGCTTCCGTCCTATGAACACATGGTACATCAAGGGTCTCTGGCACGGCGAAAAGAGTGACAGCTACTATGATCTTATCAACTCAATTCTTTACGATGACCTCACAATTGATAACGAGAGATATCCTCAGTTCCTTGAGGTAGGAGTTGACGGTCTCCTTGTTCCCATGACCGAGGGCGAAGAGCCCAAGAAGGAAACAAGCTGGCTTCAGGATTTCCTGACACTTCTTCCCAGACTTATCAGGATGATTATTGCAAAGCTCAAGGAAATGCTGGTTAAGTAAGCTGACAGAGTAATTTACAACCCCCGCCGGAAAATCGGCGGGGGTTACTTTTATGCTTGTTTATTTTTTCTGTACCTTCCCAGTGCAATAACAACCGATACAATTGCGATTGCCGAGCCGAGGGCGGCGCCGTATGCCTGCGAAATAAAGTTATACACAAGCCAGAAGGGCGCACTGCAAAGCCCGAATTTACGTATTGTCTGCTCATTATTGCACCACAGCCCTCCCGTCTGCAGCAGGGCACCTGCTATCGGAATTAGCTCAAGCCATTTTTTCTGAATCAATGCCGAAGCAAGACCTACGGCAGCTATTGCAAAAAGATTTGAAAATGCAAGCCATTTACTGTAACGGCTGAAGGCCGGAGTGTTTTTCTTTGCGGCAAAAAATGAGGACACCGTAGACATAAAATCCATAACCGCACCCGAGAATGCACCGAGTAACAGGTACTGTGTAACATACAGAGCATTGGAGATGCAGGTAGGGTGGCGAGTATAATCCGAACGGACCTGCTCTTATTCCTTCGGACCTATCTGCAGCTCGTCGGCGTGCTCCTTCATAGCTCTGATGCAGATTTCTGCCACATCGCGCACCTCCATACCGAGCATTTCACAGCCCTTGCGGATTATCTCTCTGTCGCATTTTGCGGCAAATTTTTTATCTTTGAACTTTTTCATAAAGCTTGAAATTTCCATATCGGTTATACCAAGGGGGCGCATACGAGCCGCCGCCTGGATGATGCCCGTAAGCTCATCAACGGTGAACAGCGATTTTTCAAGATTTGTAAGGGGCTCTACATCATTGCAGTGACCGTAGCCGTGTGCAAGGATTGCACGTACCTCTGCCTCGGTGAGTCCTTCGTTGAGAAGCTCCTTTTCCGTATGCTGAAGATGCTCCTCGGGGAAGCTTTCATAGTCATAATCGTGAAGGTGGCCGATTGCCGTCCAGAGCTCCTTATCCTCGCCGAAGTGCTCTGCCATACCGCCCATTGCTACAGATACATTTTTAGCGTGGAGGAAAAGGTGAGCCTCGGTTGTGGTGGTGTTTAATAATTCCTTTGCCCGTTCTAATGTCAGCATATGTAAATCTCCTTTTGTTTTTGTGACATTATTATATAATAATTTTTCTGTTGAGTCAATAAACAACCCCACCGATTTCTCGGTGGGGTAAATTCATTATAAAACGAATTACTTGTTTGCAATAGCTGCCTGTGCTGCTGCAAGTCTTGCGATGGGCACACGGAAGGGTGAGCAGGATACATAGTCGAGGCCAATCTTGTGGCAGAACTCAACAGATGTGGGGTCACCGCCGTGTTCACCGCAGATACCGCAGTGAAGAGCGGGGTTAACAGGCTTACCAAGCTTAAGAGTCATATCCATAAGCTTACCTACGCCGTTCTGGTCGAGCTTTGCGAAGGGATCGTTTTCGAAGATCTTTGCATCATAGTATGCATCGAGGAACTTACCTGCGTCGTCACGGCTGAAGCCGAATGCCATCTGAGTAAGGTCGTTTGTACCGAAGCAGAAGAAGTCAGCTTCTTTAGCGATTTCGTCAGCTGTAAGAGCTGCTCTGGGGATTTCGATCATAGTACCTACTTCGTACTTGAGGTCAGAGCCTGCTGCTGCGATTTCTGCATCAGCTGTTTCTACTACGAAGTTCTTAACGTACTTGAGCTCCTTAACGTCGCCTGCAAGAGGAATCATGATTTCGGGAACGATGTTCCAGTCGGGATGAGCCTTCTTAACGTTGATAGCTGCACGGATAACAGCAGCTGTCTGCATCTTAGCGATTTCAGGATATGTTACTGCGAGACGGCAGCCACGGTGACCCATCATGGGGTTGAACTCGTGGAGAGAAGCGATGATGTTTTTGATCTGCTCTACTGTCTTACCCTGTGCTTCTGCGAGAGCTGCGATGTCAGCTTCTTCAGTGGGAACGAACTCGTGGAGAGGAGGATCAAGGAAACGGATGGTAACGGGGTTACCTTCAAGTGCTTCGTAGAGAGCTTCGAAGTCGCCCTGCTGCATGGGAAGGATCTTAGCAAGAGCTGCTTCTCTTTCTTCTACTGTATCGGAGCAGATCATTTCACGGAATGCTGCGATTCTGTCAGCTTCGAAGAACATGTGCTCTGTAC
>CALCHE010000022.1 GCA_937901145.1 uncultured Clostridia bacterium | reverse complement strand
ATTTTACCATAGGAGGGTTATTTTTTCTATTGTCCGTTTTTAACGGACTTGTTCAGTTGGCTTCAGCAAACAGGTGAATTTTTTTATAAAGTTGCTTCAAAAATACCTATTGATTCTCTTCCTCTGAGATTATCCGAAATATTCCTTGCGTTGAAATAAAGACGAAGCTTTCCTTCGTAATAAGTCAGACAGCAGGCATAAACATACTGTGCCATCCAGTTATTACTTCCGCATTTCTGCGGAACGAGGAAGGGCTTTACAAAATCGAAATTGATTCCGTCATCGCTTTTTAAAAGCATAATGGCTGAGTGACTCTTACCGTCCTTTTCGAAAAGGCCGTTCTGCAGACCTATGTAACAGTCTTTAAGTCTGTAAACCTTCAGACAGCCCGAGCAGAGATTGAGATATTCGATGTTTTTGTCGGGGCTTATGATGGGTGAGGTACGGGAAACATAATTTTCGGACACATCCATGCTTTCAGCGAAGCTTATGTGTGTCGGTTCACCGAAACCGCAGTCTTTGATGAAGGTCTGTCCGCAGGAATAGTAGAGACGGTAGCCCTCCTGTGTTTTGATCAGAAAGGGATTGGAAATGGCATATCCACCCTTGTATTCCTCGAAGTCGCGTGTTTTCTTTATTACGGGATAAGGCTCTGACCATTGAGAGAAATCTTCAGATTCAGTGCAGTAGATTTCAGATTTCCACTTAACTCCGATGAGTGAAAGAGCATTAAGGATAACAGGCCTGGTTCTTTCGTAAAAGAGATAATATTTTCCGTCAATTTTATTTATATTCGGTCTCATTGCGCGTGAGACTATTTTTTCTGCTTTTTTAAAGCTTATTCCGTCCTCGCTTACATATCTGTGAACGCCGAAAAAGGTGTGGCAGAACAAATGCCATTTTCCGTCGTGAGATTCGTCGGGGGTGAGTACGGAGGGGTCAGCTATAACGAAGCTGTTGAGCGGATTTTTCAGAACGGGATTATTTTCGTAAAGAGAAAATTCAGCATTAAGTATGTCATTAAATGTAAGATTATTCATTGCAGTTCTCCTTGATAATGTCGTGGTCTAATTTTACTGGTTTTATTCGTTTATGTCAACTGTGTATTCGAATTAAAGTAAAAGTCACTAAAAAAGGTTGACTATATTTGTTTAAAGAAACAATTGAGACGGCTGTGTAAATAATGCTATAATATAAAACAATGTACAATGGAGGGATTATATGGCTGATGAAGCTGTTTTAAAAAAAGCGAATAAGAAATGTACAAATAAAAAAGTAGTAAGTGTTATCTGTATTTTATCAGGCATCTGTTGTTTGCTGTCAGGTTTGTATTTGTTCTCCCGTTCTGCATTTCAGCCGCATAAGGTAGCAGTTGATTATGTCGATACCATAGTTCAGACTGCTGACGGATATAACGCTTATAAATATACCCTTGTCAGCAAGAATATGAATTACAGGGATTTCATACGTGAAAACTATATAAATCCTGTGATTTACAGAGACAACGAGTATGTCACCGGAGGCAGCACGGAAGGACTTAAAGGCTATAATGACGAGTCATTTAAGGGCGAAAAGGCTCTTTCTGATAATGAAAAATATATGAGATATCTGATTAACGGTATGTATATACATTATGTGGAGCTGGTGCGGACCTACGGATGGGATAATTATGATGCTATTTACTCGGAGTATCTGCAGTATCTTATTACTGTTCGCGAGGAAATTTTCGGTGATGAATATCTTTCTGAAGAGGTTTTCTTTACATGCTTTGAAGATAATGTAAAGCACTACGGTGAAAAGCTTACAGGTACTGAGGAAGAAAAAACAGGCGTTCAGACAAGCGGTGCACCGATAGGGTTTTATGAGGAATATTACGGTGAGAATTACACTCTTACGGCAGTGCGTGTGGCTGAACCGGTGTCAGTTGACATCGAAGCTTACCGCGCTTCTGCCGATAAAGCCGTATTTGAAACCTACGGTATAAACACTGACGACATTTCAGAGGTGAGAACCTTTGAAATAGCTGTTAAAAATCAAAAAGGCGAGACGGTTACCGAATGTACGGTCACGGTGTGTAAAATCGGTCTGTTCTGGTATGTGGACAACACCGTAACGGACACTTCTTCACTTTACGATTTTTTCTTTAACATTTAAATATAATTTGCGAAAGGATGACAGAAATGAAAAAAATTACTCCGGAAAGTACTCTCAGAGAGGTTCTTGCCACACCGGTAGGTAATGACCTCGTAGCTATGGTTGCCTATCACACAGGTATACCCGATGCAGTTATACATAATCCTGCCGTAGGTATGATGAAGCTTAATATGATACCGAAGCTTTTAGGTGATAAGATGCCTATCGAAACCATCGAGCATCTCTGCAATCTTCTCAGTTACACTCCCGAAAGAGTAATAACTACCGATGAGGTCAATCCGAAATGGTGGAAGGAATCCGTAATTTATCAGATTTATCCCCGTTCCTTCATGGACTCCGACGGTGACGGTATCGGTGATTTGCAGGGTATTATTTCCAAACTCGACTATCTCAAGGATTTAGGCGTAGATGTACTCTGGCTCAGTCCTATTTACGATTCACCCAATGATGACATGGGTTACGATATCCGTGACTATAAGGCGATTATGACCGAGTTCGGTACGATGGAAATCTTTGATAAGATGCTCGAAGAAATCCATGCCCGCGGTATGAAGCTGGTTATGGACCTGGTTGTAAATCACACCTCCGATGAACACGAATGGTTCCAGAAGGCTCTGGCAGGAGATGAAAAGTATAAGAATTATTATATTTTCCGTAAGGGTAAGGGTCCCGGTATACCTCCCAATAACTGGACATCTGTTTTCTCAGGCTCAGCCTGGAATTATTATCCCGAGCTCGATGAGTGGGCACTTCACATCTTCTCTAAAAAGCAGATGGATCTTAACTGGGAAAACCCCGAAATGCGTGCCGATGTGGCTGAAATGGTTCGTTGGTGGCTCGCTAAGGGCGTAGACGGCTTCCGTATGGACGTTATCAACCTTATCTCAAAGGTTGAAGGTCTTCCCGACGGTAATCCTTTAGTAGGCGAATTCATCGGTTATGGCGGTGAACACTATTTTTGGGGACCCCGTCTTCACGAGTATCTCCACGAGCTTAATGAAAATGCATTTAAAAAGTTCCCGAATTCCTTCTGTGTAGGTGAAACAGGCGGTATCGGTGTAGAAATGGCCAAATATCTTGTAGATGATTCCCGTGAGGAAATCCGTCAGACCTTCCTTTTCGATCAGCTCGAAACTCCGGGTAAGCAGAGATGGGACGATTACAAATATAACCTCAAATACTTAAGAAACCTTTTCAGTAAGTATCAGCTCGAAATGAAGGGCTCCTCTTGGCCTTCACTTGTTATCGAAAACCACGATAACCCCCGTATGGTTTCCAAGGTTAATCCCGATTCAGCTTACAGAAAGCCTCTTTCCAAGCTTATCGGCGCTATGCTTCTCACAGGAAGAGGAACACCCTATATCTATCAGGGTGAAGAACTCGGTATGATGAACTGTGATTTCAACGATATGTCCGAACTTCGTGATGTAGAATCAATCAATAAGTATGCTGAGATGCTCGAAAAGGGTATCCCTGAGGCAGAAGCCTGGAAGACTATTCTTGCCGGCAGCCGTGATAACTCCAGAACACCTATGTGCTGGAACAAGAGTGAAAATGCAGGCTTTACCACAGGCACTCCCTGGATAAGACTTAACGGTGACTATCTCGAATGTAACGCTGAAAGTCAGATAGCTGACAGAACAAGTCCCTTCAATTATTACAAGGCACTTATTGCACTGAGAAAAGAGTTCAAATCAACTCTTGTTTACGGTGATTTCATACCTCTTAAGACAGGTGATAAAACATTCTGCCTTTACAGAACAAGTAAGGAGAATAAGTTCTATATCGAAATGAACCTTACCGAAAAATGGATCAGAAGACCCCGCCATGCTGAGGGTATGTGTGTTCTTTCTAACTACAGAGAGCCTACAGATAAGCTTCGTCCCTATGAGGTAAACATTTACAGAATCAAATAATAAGAGAGTCTGCCGCAGGTTAATCCTCGGCAGACACTTTTTTATTGTAACAGGGGAAAGCTTTCAGTTGCTGGTTTTTATTTTTCAGCTACAAGCATAGTTGTGTTTTCCATACGGAATACCTGTGTGACATCGGAAAAACCGGCCTTCTTTAGTAGTGTAATCTGATTTTCTACAGTGCAGGGCGTGTCATAGTGATAATATCCGTCATCGGTTATTTCGTTTTCTCTGCGGAGCCTTTCATTTTCTGAAAACCAGAAATCCTCCTCCTGCTGTGTAAGCACCATATAGTCGCATTCGATATAAATGCCTTCTTCTTTGAGCGAGGCATTTATTTTTTCATAGAGAGACAGCTTTTTATTTTTAGAGAAGTGATGCATGGTCTGAAAGGAGACGGCGCAGTCAAATTCATTCTTACCTAATTCTTCCACGAAATAGTCTCCACAGACAAGAGTAATATTTTTGTCGTTATGCTTTTTCAGCAGCTTGCTGAGCATTACCTGTGAAAGATCTATTCCCGTAACCTCGAGATCGGGATAAAGGGAAAATATTTCATCGAGCTCGAGACCGGTACCGCAGCCAAGGTCGAGGAGCTTTTTTGTTTTTTTGGGGACAAGAGTAGCCATCTTCTTATAGCCTTCTCTGCAGCCTTCAACCTCTGTGAGCATATGCTCGTCGTACATATCCGCTCTTTCAGCGAAAAAATCAGCCATTTTTTCGAGCTTCATTATTTGTACTCCTTTATAATCTTTTCTAAAATATCCTTATCGGCAGGGCAGAAAGTGAAATTCTCTATTTCGTCGGGAGTGATCCATTTTATGTCATTGTGCTCCAGCATTTTTACTTCGCCTTCGGCTATTTCCGCGTGGAAGAGGGTGAGGTGAACGTTTATGTCAGGATACTGATGGTCCACCTCCATAAAAATATCTCCCACCTTTACCGTAATATCCAGTTCTTCTCTGCATTCACGGATGAGCGCTTCTTCTCTCGTCTCACCTTTTTCAGCTTTTCCGCCTACGAATTCCCACTGAAAAGCCCTTGTTTTATTTTCGGGACGCTGACAGATCATAAATTTGTTTTCTCTCCATATGAGTGCTGCGACTACCTGAACTATCTTTTCCATACCCAAAAATTCCTTTCAGAAGCTTTTACTTATTTTAACATAAAGCACGTAGGGTTAACAATAAAATTGATCTGTTAATAAAAAGTTAACATTTGCTTCTTTAAAAAAGTCACAATCTGTGATATTTTATTACTGCTTATTTTATGTATTTCAAACGGAGGTAAAATTATGAAAAAATTTCTCAGAAAATCTTTTGCACTTGCTTTGGCTCTCGTTTTTGTATGCGGCAGCTTTTCTGCAGGAGCTGTTAATGTGCAGGGTAAAGAGCATTTCGATTACGGCTCCTATGTCCTTTTAGGTGACAGCGTGGCAAGCGGCTGGAGTGACATCGAACACAGAGACACCTTTTTCAAGCGTGTTGAAGGCTCATACGGTGCTCTGCTTGCTGATGATCTCGAAGTCGATTTTGAGCCCTATGCAGGTCTCGCATTCAGAACAGTTGAAATGAGATATATTTTCGAGGATGATTATGAGGGCGATGAATTCCTTTTCTATTCAGTAGATAAAGAGGATGTTGATGCAGCTATTCCTGCTCTGCGTAAGGCTGTTTCCGAGGCAGGCATTATCACTCTTAATGTAGGCGGTAACGACTGGGGCTCTTATGTAGGTTGGTACATTGAAAGAGCTATGGCTGAAATGGAAGGTACAGAAAACTTCGTTGAAAAGGCTCTTCCTTATCTCGAGGGTGTAGTTAATTTCGGTGTAGATACCATAGAGGATCTTATCGGTATTGCTGACCTTGCTCAGTGTGTTCCCGAGCTCGTACAGGTTCTTCCTCTTGCACTTGAAAAGGGCTTCAGTACATATGTACAGAACTGGAATATTATGATTGATGATATCTATGCTCTCAACCCTGATGTTACTCTTGTCGTTATCGGTATGTTCGATAACTCCTTACAGGATTCTACTATGGACGGTAAGGAAAATAACGGTGTTCTCATTCCCTCCGTGGATGTAGGCTTTAATGTAGCTCAGACTATCGTTGACCTTGCAAACATACCTATGCGTGAGGGTGCAGAGAAATACGGTTATATTTTCGTTGATCCCGTCGGTACTCTCTGTGAGCAGAATCATCCCAGCTATGCAGGTCACAGACATATCGCTGATATGGTTCTTGCCGCTCTTCCCGATGCAGCCTTCCCTTACACCGATATTGAAAATGGTACAAAGGAATATACCGTTGCACAGAAACTTTATACCAAAGGTTATATGATGGGCGTATCCGCTACTGAGTTTGCACCCGATGCCGGCCTTACAGCAGGTCAGCTCGCTGATGTGCTTTATAAGGTGGCAGGTGAGCCTGAAACAGCTGAAGGCATTAACGACAGTTTGGTATGGGCAGCAGAAAAGAATATCCTTAAAGCAGAAGAGAACGGTACAGTTTCATCTGATGCAGAGATCAGCAGATTCGATTTCGCACAGTCGATGTTCAGATTTTCACAGGCGGACGGTTTCACACTCGGAGGCTTCATTAAAGGTCTGAGAACTTTATTCAGTGTTATCGTTGATAAGCCCTTCTCTGCCGGAAAGGCAATCGCCAGAATCGATGCAGCTGCATATATCGTAACCTACTGCGGTTTCTGATAAAAAACATAATATAATTTGCCGGATGATTTCATCCGGCTTTTTTGTTGCTTTAAAGCAGTTGTAAATGTGAAAAAAATGTGTTAAAATAATCGGCAGGAAAGGTCGTGACAGTTATGCTGCAGAAATATAACTATAGACATAACCTTACCGTTCTTCTACCTGATGATGAGATAGTAAACGGACAGGGATGCGGTGAGGTAGCTAAGATGAAATACGGCTTTTTCCCTATGTCCTATAACGGATGTGAGATGATAGCACTCCATAACAGCATGGTGCTGAGAGGGGAGAAGTCTTCACTCAGAGAGGTGTGTCTCGAAATGTATCCGCACTGTCAGGCTGTGTCAGGTCTTTTTGGTTCGAATCCTATGCTTCTGGGTTCTTTTTATAAAAGAAGAGGGATTAAATACAGAATGACTATGAGGTATGACGATTTCTTTGACAGTCTCGATGATGTGAAGGTGGCTGTTTTATCCTTCTGGTGTCCCCATAAGCCCTTTAAAGGACTTCACACGGTGGCTGTACAGAAGGAAGGCTATAAAATTAAAATTTATAATCGCTACAATAACCGTGACTATCCCTATATTTATCCGTCGAGAGCGGAGCTTTTACCGCATAAATCAGATTTTATATGCGGCTATCTGATAGAGGAGGAAAAATAAAATGGAAAATGAAAAAACACCGCTTACTCAGCAGAATACATTCGTGGGTAAGGTTAAAAAGCTCATCGGTGTAGAGCCGGGAACGAAGCTTAAGCCGATGGTAGCCTATAATTCAGCCATATTCTTTTCAGGTGGTGGTCCCTATGTTATGGGTAACTTTCTGCTTCCCTTCCTTACCAAGGTAGAGGGCCTACAAGCTGACCAGTATGCTACAGTGCTTTTATGCTCCTGTATCTGCGATGCCATAACCGACCCTATTATGGGTATCATTACCGACAGAACGAGACATAAGGACGGAAGACACAGACCGTATCTGAAATTCGGTGTCCTTCCCGCTATGATAGCCTTCTTTATGATGTGGAACTCCTTCGGCCTTTCTGCCTCGGCAGGCCCTCAGAGTAATAAGGTTATGCTCTATTACATATTTGCCTATATGTTTTATAAGACCGTAAGCACGATGATTATGGTGCCTCATACGGCTATGCTTCCGGGTATAGCACCGACCTATCATCTGCGTACTCAGTTTAACGGGGTCAAGACTATTATGGATGCTGTGGCTTCTTATTCGTCCTTCTTTGTAGCCGCTTTCGTTTTAGGCGGTATTAACGGACTTTTCGTTACTCCATCTTTCGGCCCAGAGCACAGAGGAAGATTTACTCTTATGTCCGTCATTCTCTGCCTGTGGACGAGCCTGCCGCTTATCTTTACTTACAAAGGTACGAGAGAAGAAAGCTCCGCAGAGCAGGTAAATGAAAAACTCGACCTTCATGAATTTTTCGGCCAGTACAGGGATGTTATCCGCAACAGAGTCTTCCGACAGTATTTCCTTTTCGGATTCATAATGCTTCTCGGTTCATCCTTCGTTTCGCAGTGTATGTACTATTTCCTGGAAACGGTCTACCATCAGGAAAAGGACTACAATATGATAATTATGCTTCAAGGTATCGGTGAAGCACTCGGCTTTTTCCCCGCATATATGCTTTCTATCAAGAAAAACAAACAGCTTCCGGCCAAGGTATTTATGCCCGTTGCAGTTTCAGCTCTCGGTCTTGCGTGGTTGGGCAGAAACAGCGGAAATATGTTCATAATGTTTATTGTAGAGTTTATGTACGGACTCGGACTTGCAGGTATGGCGAGTGTGCAGAATAATATCTTCCCCGATGTTACGGATGTGGATGAGCTTATTACGGGACAGAGACGAGAGGGTGTTATCTCTACCTTCTCCACCTTTACCAAAAAGTTCGTAAGCGGCTTTGCAGGCTTCGGTGTCGGTAACATTCTCCGCTGGTTCGGTTACGATACTCAGCTCGATGCGGTTATGCAGACAGAAAGAGCAGTTAACGGTGTGGCTATCTGCTTCACTCTCATTCCTATGCTGTTCCTTTTCCTTTCCTTCCTCTCCATTATGAGATATAATCTCACGAAAGATAAGCTCGATTTCATTAAAGCGAAAATCAAGGAAAAGAAGGAGAACGGCTTCGTAGAGATAACCGACGAGGAAAAGGCCGCTCTCGAAAGTATTTCGGGTCAGAAATTCGAAAATATGTGGATAGGTCAGAGCGAAACAGTTTCGGCAGAATAAAAGATAAAACAAGCAGTTCATCGGGACTGCTTGCTTTTTGCAATATTCAGTTTTTTGTTTTGGTAAGGAATAAAATATTAGTTATTATTCCGACTGCTATCTGTATCCATATTCCCGCTTCACCGAAGGGTAAGAAAGCGAGAAATGTATTCAGTAACAGAACTGTATTTATTATCATAGAAGTTATTGTAAATGTCTTAAGATTACCGTACAACTTTTTGTTCTTTAAAACAAAAACAGACCACAGCAAGGATGATGCACACGGCAGCACTATTACGTAGAACAGTATTACAAAGCCTATGGAATCATCAGGCACTAATATAGGTGCGATAAGTATAGTGAGATACAATAAACAGCAAACACAGGTTATTGATGATAATACGCGAAGTACTTTTTTCATACCTATCAACTCCTTTGCTCTTTTCACAAATCCATAATATCATTTAATTTCTGCTTTGTCAATTAAGGCTAATCTATCATAATTTAATCATCGGACGAATATATTTCTTACAGAAACAAATGTCAGGAGATGTGATTTATGCCTATGGAAATTAAAAAAGATACCTTTTCATTCAGTGAGCTGTTTACACGCAGTAAATGCGAGCAGGCGGTAAGCCTCGAAATTAATCTGCCCGACTACTGCTCGGATATAAAAAAGATACTCAAATGTACCGTTACGGCAGGAATTTCCAATGTGTCCGTGTCAGGTGAGAACGTAAATCTTTCGGGTACGGTGGTAACGAGGCTTATTTATGTGGGAGATAATGAAAAAATCGACTGCTTCGAGCAAACGGATGCTCTTTCATGCAGTACCCGTGTAAAGGATATGCCGGAAAATCCGATGATAAAGGCAGTGACGAAGACTGACTACATAAATTGCCGTGCCCTGAGTCAGCGAAGGATAAGTGTCAGCGGAAGCATCGGAGCTTCTGTTTATGTTTACCGTGAAAATAAAAAAGAGTTTCCCTGTCATATCGACTCATCCGATATGCAGTGTAAAAAGGAAAAAAAGACCGTTTCAGATCTTATCTGTCAGAGCGAGAAAACCTTTGACCTGAGCGAAACCGTAGCTCTTGATAAAGAAAAGGAGGACATCGGAAAAATTCTCAGAAGTGACTGCAGAGTAAAGATTGAATCAAAAAAAGCTGTGGCAGATAAGCTTCTGATAAAGGGTGAACTATGCTGTGAGATACTTTATACCGACAGTGAAAAAAACAACCTCATAAAAATCTGTCATTCTATGCCTGTAAGTCAGATTTTAGCAGTAGGCGGTGTAACTGATAAAAGTGATATAGAGCTTTCTCTTTATCCTTCGCAGTTTATCGTTTCGGCAAAAAACGACTCAGCGGGAAGGTGCCGTCTGCTTGAACTTGCCGCCAGAGTGAGTGCTGTAGTAAGATGCAGAGAGGATAGGGAAATCGAGCTTATAAAGGACTGCTATTCCACCTGTTATGAAGCTTCGGGTGAATACAGAAATGCCGAGCTTCATTTAAGTGCTTTTAACGGTGAAAAGGAAATTCCTTTCGAAGAGACTGTGGATTTTTCAGATGCAGACATAAATGATATCAAGGATATGTGGTGCAGCGGCGGCGAATGCAGAATGTCGGGAAAGGAAGACAAAGCTGAGGGGGAGTGTGATTTCCTTCTTCACGGCATATACACTGACGGGAATAACAGTTACCGCTATGCGGAAAAAAATCTTTCCGCCAGGGTGGGCATACCGCTTAAGACCAAGGGAGAAAAAGTAAACTGTGACTGCGACATTACCGTAACCTCCCTCGAATGGTTCAAGGCAGGCGGAGGAAAGGTGAAAATTAAAGGTTCGGCTCTGCTTAACTGTTACTGTTCGGTATCTGATGAAAACAGGCTTTTATCCGTAATACATCAGGAGCAAAAAGAAAAAGAGCAGAAATATCCGCCTCTGTGTCTTTATTATGCGGGAAAAGATGAAAAAATATGGGATATCGCCAAACATTACAACACTACTGAGTCTCTCATAAAAAGTGAAAACGGCATAAAAGGCGACAGGACCGAAGAGGAAATGATGCTGATGATTCCCTGTGTATAAAAAAACAAGGCTGTACACTTCGCGTGAACAGCCTTGAAATTATTTAAAAATAACAAAATATACTATGACAGCTGTGGCTACAGCCTGTAAAAATATAATCACAGGCAGTCCCACCATAAATTTTTTATGGAGAGTTTTGTGTCTTATTGCTTTCATTGTGATGTACTCACTGACAGCTCCTCCGAAAAGAGCGAGAGAGAGCAGAGTAGCTTCCGGTACACGGCGCATCTTTTTTTTCGCGAAGATTTTATCCAGTGCAGTTACGGTAAGGGTAACTAAAGAGATTACGGCGAAGTAAATAAGCGCTGACAAATGAAGCTTATTCATTGTTGTTCTGTATAAGCCTGAGATCACTTTCCGTCAGAAGGACATAAGTGCCTCTTTCTC
>CALCHE010000021.1 GCA_937901145.1 uncultured Clostridia bacterium | reverse complement strand
GTGCTCTTGTTGAAATCAACTGCGAAACAGACTTCGTTGCTAAGGGTGCTCCCTTTGTTGAGCTTGCTAATAAGGTTGTTAAGACTGTTGTTGCTGCAAAGCCCGCAGATCTTGAAGCTCTTCTTGCTACTAAGGCAGTTGACTCTGATAAAACAGTTGATGAAGAAGTTCAGGAGGTATTCCTTGCTCTTCGTGAAAATATGAAGGTTCGCAGATTTGCTCTTGTAGAAGGTCACACCGCTTCTTACATCCATGCAGGCGGTACTGTTGGTGTTCTCGTTGCGTTTGATGTTGACGATGCTACAGCAGCTAACGACGAATTCGTAGCAATGAGCAAAAACGTAGCAATGCAGATTGCTGCTATGAGCCCCGAATATTTAGGCAAATCCGATATTTCTGCTGAAGAGTTTGCTAAGATGGAATCAATCACCATCGACAGCGCACTCAACAAGCCAGAAACTCTTCCCGTTCCCGTGCTTAACAGCCTTATCGCAGAAGCTATTTCTGAGAAAAAGTGGAGCGACGAGGATGCAAACATCTACAACGGTCTCGATCAGAAGCAGAGAAAGAACTTCGTTAACTTCATTTCTAAGGAAGCTCTTGCTACTCTTGCTGAAATCGCAGTTTCACATAAGGCTGAAATTTCAGAAAACAAGATCTTCGTAGGTCTCGTTCAGGGTCGTCTTTCAAAGCAGGTTAAGGAAGTTTGCCTTCTTGAGCAGGCATTCGTTCGTTCCGATCTCTTCGAAGGTGATGTTAACGGCTATGTAAATTCAGTAGCTAAGGCACTTGGTGCAGACATCAAGGTTAAGAGCTTTGTTCGTTTCGCTAAGGGTGAAGGCATCGAAAAGAAGGTTGACGATTTCGCAGCAGAAATCGCTTCAATGGTTAAATAATTAACTTTCGGTTTTGAATCCACTCCTTCGGGGGTGGATTTTCATATTGATTTTTAATAGTGTATATGGTATTTTCTTGAATTATACACAGGGAAGATTCGGATGAATTATTCCTTGTGTATTTTTTACGTCGAAGCTCAAATATTTATACAGGAATATATTGACAAAATTAGAAAATAATGTATAATATACAGAAAATATGCATTTAATATGTATAATTATATAAAGAGGTATTTTATGGCAAAGGTATTTATCGACGGACAGGCAGGCACTACGGGTCTTCAGCTTAAAGAAAAGCTGCTGAAGCATCCCTTTGTTGCCTTGCTTGAAATAGAAGAAAGTAAAAGAAAGGATACTGCAGAAAGACAGAAGCTGATGAACGAAAGTGATGTTGTCTTTTTG
The DNA here is from genome assembly GCA_937901145.1 of uncultured Clostridia bacterium. Classification (GTDB taxonomy): domain Bacteria; phylum Bacillota; class Clostridia; order Oscillospirales; family Acutalibacteraceae; genus UBA6857. The sequence goes on along the minus strand of CALCHE010000021.1, from coordinate 10,186 downwards.
TGTCTTCCTGACGAAGCTGCTAAAGAAGCAGTGAAGCTGGTGACAAATCCTGAAACAGTAGTAATCGACGCGAGTACCGCCCACAGAACTGCTGAAGGCTGGACCTATGGTTTTCCTGAACTTTCCGATAAGCATTATGAAAATATTAAAAATTCAAAAAGGATAGCCAATCCCGGCTGTCACGCTACAGGCTTTATTTCTATTGTCTATCCTTTGGTTTCTGAAGGAATAATTTCACCCGATTACCCTGTGACCTGTCACAGCATAACAGGCTATAGCGGCGGCGGAAATAAAATGATAGCTGACTATGAAAATCCTGACAGAGAAGAGGAGATCGGTACACCGAGACAGTACGGGCTGACACAGGTGCATAAGCATCTGCCTGAAATGAAGGCGATAACAGGTCTTTCTGATTTTCCTGTATTTTCTCCGATAGTCAGCGACTATTACTGCGGAATGGCTGTCACTGTGCCTTTGTTTACCAAACTTTTTAATAAGGAAATGACGCTTGACAGACTTTATGGTTTTTACTGTGATTTCTATAAAGACAGTACCTTTATTTCCGTTCATAAAGCGGAAACAGCTATGCTTTCTCCGATAGGACTTGAAGGTACAAATAAAATGAAAATTTACTTGTGTGGTAATGATGAAAGAATTACCGTCACATCGGTTTTTGACAATTTAGGAAAGGGTGCTTCTTCGGCAGCCATAGAGAATATGAACATAGCTATGGATTTTCCGATTGAAACGGCACTCATTTAACGGAGGTATTATTATGGAATTTATAAATGGCGGTGTAACTGCAGCTAAGGGCTTTACGGCTTCAGGTATTCACTGCGGTATCAGAAAAAATCAGACAAAAAAAGATCTCGCTATGATTAAAAGTGAGGTCAGATGTCCAGCGGCTGCGGTATACACTCAGAATAAAGTTTACGGTGCTCCTATTACTGTAACCAGAGAGAACCTTTCTGACGGTATGGCTCAGGCTGTTATCGTTAACAGCGGAAACGCTAACACCTGTAATCACGACGGTGTGGAGAAGGCAGAGCTGATGTGTAAAATCGCATCTGATGCTATGTCTGTAGATAAAAGTGACATTATCGTAGCCTCCACAGGTGTTATAGGTATGAGTCTTGATGTGACACCTATCGCTGAGTCTGCCGAAAACCTTGCCTCACAGATGACAGCACAGAGAGGACAGGATGCAGCTGAGGCTATTATGACCACTGACACTGTAGCTAAAGAATGCGCTGTAACCTTTACTCTTGGCGACAAGACAGTAACCTTAGGTGCCTGCTGTAAGGGCTCGGGTATGATTCATCCGAATATGGCGACTATGCTCTGTTTTATGACGACTGACTGTGCTATTTCATCTAAAATGCTTCAAAAAGCACTCTCTGACACGGTGAAGGATACCTTTAATATGATTTCTGTAGACGGCGACACATCCACCAATGATATGGTCTGCATTATGGCTAACGGTAAAGCAGAAAACGCATTAATTGAAAGTGAAAATGATGATTATTCCGTCTTTAAAGAGGCTCTTATGGCTGTTTCTGTCAAACTTTCCAGACTCATCGCAGGTGACGGCGAGGGTGCTCAGAGACTTCTCGAATGTAATGTTACATCCTGCTGTGATGAGGCAACTGCAAAGAAAATAGCTAAGAGTATTATCTGTTCCTCGCTTGTAAAAACTGCTATGTTCGGTGCAGATGCGAACTGGGGAAGAATTTTATGCGCTATCGGTTATACTGAGGGAGATTTCTCTGTAGACAAAATTGATGTTTATCTTTCATCCTGTAAAGGTAAGGTCAAGGTTTGCGAAAAGGGCTTCGGTATTGAGTTTTCCGAGGAAAAGGCTAAAGAAATACTGCTCGAGGATGAGATAGTTCTCGATATCGAAATGAATCAGGGCGATTTTTCTGCTACTGCGTGGGGCTGTGACCTGACCTACGATTATGTAAAAATTAACGGTGATTACCGTACTTAAGGTGGTAAAACAATGGAGTTTAATGATGCAACAAGGGCGAAAATACTTACAGATGCTCTTCCTTATATTCAGAAATATTACGGTAAAACCGTTGTCGTGAAATACGGCGGTAATGCTATGATTAATCCCGAGCTTAAGAAGGCAGTTATGAGTGACATTATCCTTCTTTCTCTCGTCGGAGTCAAGATTGTTCTTGTACACGGAGGCGGGCCCGAAATCAGCGGTATGCTTTCCAAACTCGGAATAGAATCGAAATTTGTAGGAGGTCTCCGTTATACCGATTCCGACACGGCAGAAGTAGTGCAGATGGTTCTTGCGGGCAAGACCAACAAGGATCTCGTATCTCTTATCGGTGTCTGCGGTGGTAAGGCTATTGGACTCTGCGGTATAGACGGAGGTATGATAAAGGCTGAAAAGCTTAGTGATGAAAAATTCGATTACGGATATGTAGGTGAAATTGTTTCTGTTGATCCTGCACCTATAATCAAGGTTATGGAGGAGGATTATATTCCTGTTATTGCTACTGTCGGTATTGATGATGAGGGACAGGTTTATAACATTAATGCAGATACAGCAGCGGCAGAAATTGCAGCGGCATTAGGTGCTGAAAATATCATCACTCTTTCGGATATTCCCGGTTTGCTTCGTGATGTTAATGATAAAAATTCTCTTATACCTGAAATTCATATTGATGAAATCGATGACCTTATCGAGTCTGGAGTAATTTCCGGGGGAATGATACCGAAAATTAAAAGCTGTGAAAAAGCAATTCGTTCAGGTGTGAAAAAAGCTGTTATGATTGACGGCAGAATACCTCATTCGATAATTATTGAAATGTTCTCTAAAGAGGGTATAGGAACACTTATGCAGGGGAGCGATATAATTGAGTAATTTTGATTTAATAAAAGACGCTGATCAAAGCTATGTAGCAGGCACATACGGAAGATTTCCTGTTGCTGTTGAAAAGGGTAAAAATGCTACTTGCTACGACTTTAACGGCAAAGAATATATTGACTTTTCGAGCGGTATCGGAGTAAATTCCCTCGGCTTCTGCGATGAAGGTTGGATCGAAGCAGTAACTGCTCAGCTGAATACTTTACAGCATATTTCAAATCTTTATTATACCAAGCCGTGCACTGAAGCGGCAAAGCTTCTCTGTGAAAAAACAGGGATGAAAAAGGTGTTTTTCTCTAACAGCGGTGCGGAAAGCAATGAGGGTGCTATTAAATGCGCCCGTAAATACAGCTATGAAAAATACGGACAGGGCAGAAACAAGGTTCTCACACTCGTAAATTCCTTCCACGGCAGAACCGTGACTACTCTTTCTGCCACGGGGCAGGATGTTTTTCATAAGTATTTCTTTCCCTTTACAGATGGCTTTGAGTTTGTTCCTGCCAATGACACAGAAGAACTGAAAAAGTCTCTTGACGGAACTGTTTGTGCCATTATGGTTGAGCTTATTCAAGGGGAAGGCGGAGTTATGCCGCTCGACACTGAATATGTCAAGGAGGTAGAAGGTATCTGTAATGAATATGATCTTGTATTTATTGTTGATGAAGTTCAGACAGGTGTAGGACGTACAGGTGAGCTTTTCGCCTTTCAGCATTACGGAATTAAGCCGGACATCGTAACCACAGCCAAGGGTATAGGCGGTGGCCTGCCATTAGGATGTATTCTTTTCGGTGAAAAAACCGAGAATGTATTCGGTGCAGGTGACCACGCTACTACTTTCGGAGGAAATCCTGTCGCCACAGCCGGTGCGGCACATATTTTGAGTCGCCTTGACAGAGATTTTCTCGATGAGGTCAAGAAAAAAGGGGAGTATATCCGCGAAAAAATACTTAAAATGCCTCACGTTGCAGGCATTGACGGTCTCGGTCTGATGTTGGGTGTCAGACTTGATGAAACTGTTAAAAGTGCTGATGTGGTAAAAAAGGCTATTGAAAAGGGTTGTCTTCTCCTTACGGCGAAGGCTAAGGTGAGACTTCTTCCGCCTCTCACTATCACATATGAGGAAATAGATAAGGGCCTCGCTTCGATGAAAGCGGCTCTGACCGAATTATAAGTCTGAATGTATTAAGGGGATTCTTACAGTCATCGTGTACTGAAGAATCTCTTTTTTAATGTGGTAAATTTAATTTAGGTTACTTCTCTTGTAAAAATTATGTATTTATGGTAATATCTTATGAAATAATTTTTTGCGGAGATTACAATGAAAAAGAAAAATCTTGATAAAAAAACTGTTAAGAAAATGGCTTTAATGGCATCGGAGGCTTTCAGTGATGACCCTGTACATAAAAACTGTACAAAGGTGCGCCGAATAAGAAAAAGATTTCTTTATCATTTTATGATGGAGCGTTTTTCCACTTCAAACGGTGAGGATATTATTTATCTTGACAAAGACAACAGAGGAATGTGTATATGGCGTGATGCGAAGAATGATTATACAGTAACGGATTTTCTGAAATGTCCTCATTGGATATTTCTGGTTGTTTATTGGATTTCTACAGTACGTACGCTTATTATTTATTCCAGGCGTGATTTGTCGGTATTTCCTGATAATACACTTCTGATTGAACCTGTCTTTGTAGGCAAGGATTACCAAGGAAAAGGAATAGCTACTGCGCTGATTCGTGAGGGAATTGACGAGCTTTCTTCTCTTGGATATAATCTCGGGCTTGAAACGCAGAATCCCGATAATCTGCCTTTATATGAAAACCTCGGATTTAAAATAATCTCTGAACAGACTCTTAAAAAGGGTAAAATTTTTAACTATTCTATGCTGTATAATCCTTCTGAAAAAGACTGATTCTTCATTGAAATTACACATTAAAGCGATAAAATATTCAGCGTTAATTTTATTTACGGTGGTGTGAAGATGAAACCAAAAATTCTTGTCGTAGATGACGATAAAAGAATAAATGAACTTCTTAAAGACATTTTTACTATTGAAGGCTATGAAGTTATTTCTGCTTTTGACGGTGAAGAAGCCATCAGAATAATAGAAAGCGACCCTGAAATTCTGCTGATGATTCTGGATGTTATGCTTCCCGGACTCGACGGGTGGGATGTACTCACATATGTTAAAGAACAGTTCGATGTTAAGGTTATAATGCTTACAGCGATTCTCGATGAATACAGTGAAGCGCGCGGACTTCGCAGCGGTGCAGACGATTATGTGGTAAAACCCTTTAAAAGAGCTGCTCTGGTAGAGAGAGCGAAGCGTCTTATCGGTTGTTCTTTTAATGAAAGCTGCTGTGATCTGCTCAGCGGTAAGCTTAGAGTTTCTCAGAAGGAAATGAAGGTATACATAGAGGATGAGGAAATTAAAATTACACCGAAAGAGTATCAGCTTCTTTTGCTTCTGATGAAAAACAGTCCCAGTGTTTTGAACAGAGATAAAATACTCGAAAAAGTCTGGGGTTTTGAATATGACGGAAACGACAGGACTATTGACACACATATAAAAATGCTTCGCCGTTCCATTGAACCGTTCGGTGACAAAATCAGAACGGTAAGAGGTACCGGTTACAGCTTTGAAGGTGAGGTAGTCAGATTATGATTAAAAGCCTTCGTTTCAAGGTGTTAGGCGTTTTCCTTGCAGGCATAATTGCTTCCATGTTTTTGCTTACCGTGCTTTCCAATGTACTTCTGAAGCCTGTATTTATCCAAAACTCGAAAAACATAATGATCGACTATTATCCTGCTGTAAGTTCAGCTATTACTGTATCTATGAAGGAAACCAGAGCTGTTCTCGAAGAAATGAATAAATCTTATGGAATTACTTCTCATATTGTTGACGAAGACGGAAAGGTGATTTGCTCTTATACCAAAACATACAGCAATAAACTCAATCGTAGTAACTTTAAGAAATGGATTGACCTGTATGAAAAGCGTAATGACGGATATGAATATTTTTTCAGAAACAAGATGGATGAATCAGATAACATAAAAAAATTGCTTTATGTACGTGAAATTAATGACGGGCAATATCTGATTATGAGAAAAGCCGTCAAGGGTATTGAACAGGACACTAAAATTGTTTCCTTTTTTCTTCTGATAATGGGCTTTACCGTTGCTGTTATCGGAACGGCAGCCTTTGCCGTTTTAACGAAGAAGTTTACTGATAATATCGAAAAAATGAGCCGTATCACCCGAAAAATGTCTGAACTTGACTTCAGCGAAAAAATCAATCTCTCCAGCGATGATGAAATAGGTGTCCTTGCCTCTTCGATTGATGTTCTTTCGGATGAACTGAAGCTGAGCATAGAAGGACTTAAAGAGGATGTTGAAAGACAGAAAAGACTTGTCAGAGATATTTCTCACGAATTCAAAACACCGGTAACGACAGTAAAAGGATATATCGAAAACATCGAGGCGCTTATCTCTGATGATAAAACTCTGCAGAAATACTGCAGGATTGCTTCTGAGGAGTGTGATGTTATTGACAGTTTGGTAGGCGAAATACTGGAAATGTCGCGCCTTGAGAGTCATAGCTATGTCTGTGATATGGAGGCTGTTTTTACATCTGATATCGAAAAGAAAATCGTCGATAAGCTTAGTGCCGAATTCAGCGACCGTCAGTTTACTCTTGTCATAGAGGATGCTGAAATCGTCTGTAATTCTGTTCTGATCACGAGAGCGGTTATGAATTACGTAAAGAATGCCGTGAAATACGGTGATGAGGATTCCGATATTGAGATTAACGGTTACATTAAAAACAAAACTTATGTTTTCGCAGTAGCAAATAAAGGTAAGGAGATACCTGACAAAGAAAAAGAAAACATCTGGGATCTTTTCTACAAAAATGATAAATCAAGACAGAGAAATGAAAGTCACGGCATAGGGCTTTCTATGGTCAGACAGATCGCTGTTCTGCATAAAGGTACGGTAAATCTCGAAAGAGATAACGGCAAAAATGTTTTCAGTTTTACAGTTCCGATGTGATTACGCCGGTCAAGGTAGTACGGAAGGGGGCATTAAATGAAAAAGGTTATTAAACTCGTTATAAAAAATACGGTATTTGTTATAATATTTTTCTCTGTTCTGTTTTATCTGCAGGATGCTCTTGTCTGTGATTCCGAATCTAAGGATGCTGCGAGAATTGACAGTGTATTTACCCAGCCTGAAAATTCACTTGACGCCGTATTTCTCGGACCGAGCACAACCTATGCTTCGTGGGCTGCTCCTGTCGCATTTGAAGAATACGGCATAACGGTATATTCTGCAGCCAGTGCCGCACAGCCCATGTTTGCTTCGAAATTTATGATTGATGACATTAAGAAAAAACAGCCCGATGCTGTTTACATAATAAACATTACTCACTTTCTTATGGATTATGAAAAATATCTTCCTAATTTCATCAATACTTATCCGCTTACAACCAATAAACTGAGCATGATAAGATATCTCGCTGATTTGGGTGATTTCAGTTTTAAGAAGACATTAGAACTGATGTTCCCGATACAGAAATATCACGACCGATGGACCGAGTTAAAATTTAAGGAGTTTTTACCCTTGAAGGATGAATATAAATCTGCAAGTTATTATGAGCCTTTTCTTTATAAAAAGAAGAATGTTGGCTCTATTCAGCAGGATTTTTCTTCATATGAAACTCTTTCTCTCAGAGATTACCGCGGTCTTATTGATCTTATGAACTACTGTAAAAAAGAGGATATCAAAGCACTATTTGTCATTATACCTCAGAGCGACCGTGTTACTGACAGAAGCGGCAAACAGAATGCTACGGTATCAATTCTTGAAACACGCGGATTTGATGTTCTTGATTTGCGGGAACATGCTGACGAAATAGGTTTTGATACTAAAACGGATTTTTACAATACCAAGCATATGAATATCAGTGGTGCCGAAAAGGTTACAAGGTTTCTTTCTGAATATCTTATAGAAAAGTACGGCTTTAAAGATAAAAGGGGAGAAGATACTTATTCTGATTGGGCAGAAGCATCAGAAAGATACTATCAGCTTCTGGAGACTACGCCGCTGGTTGATTAAAGATTTTATATGAGTCCGAGGTGATTTCATCGGACTCTTTTTTCTGTTAGTTCAGGCGTTATTATTTAAGTTTTTCTTACATATAAATTACAAATTTAATTTTTAATTTACTTTTAAACTTAAATGTGGTATTATCTCTTGGATGAATTTTGGAGGACTGATGAAAATGGTAAATGAATTTTTAAAAGGAGAAATCAAATCTCTCAGATCTGAACTTACTGTTTATGAATATTCTCTATGGTGGGTTATCCGTGCTCTCCAGATTTTTGCACTCATAAGACTGATTTTAAGGGATCCGACGAATAACAATGTTTTTCTTTTGTCTTTAAATCTGCTGGCTACTTTTACTGTCCCTTTGGTAAGATTGCTTCTTTTTCCGAAGTGGTTATTCAAAAGACTGAGCTTTCACAGTCAGACATGGCTGAATGTGATGATCTTTTTCGGCTCTTTTCTTGCTCAGGGCATGGAGTGGAATCATAAGGTTACCAGCTGGGATAAGGTTCTGCATCTTATGGCGGGGGCTGTTATTGTTTTCATCGGTGACAGTATAAGCGGAATGTTTCTCGGTAAGCAAGATAAAATATCCCCGTTGTTCCGTACATATTCGAGTGTAGGATTTTCGTTCATTGCAATAGTAGTTTGGGAAGTGTTTGAGTTTTTCGCTGATTATTATATAGTTGATTCCTGTAACCAGGCATACAATATTACTCCCGAACGCGACCCGTTCTTCTTTGCTATTTTCGGCTACGGAGTGCAGAATGAAAATCAATGGACTGTTTTTGATACCAATGTAGATATGCTATGCGCTGTCGCAGGTGCTATACCTGCCGCTGTAGCATTATGGCTGTGGTACAGAAATAAAGAGAAAAAGAAAAATTCAGAATGTAAAGTCAGTGAAGTATCCATGACCTAAAATAAAGCGGTTCTGCATTCGTTAAAAGATGTGCGGAGCCGCTTTCAAATTATAATAATTTTTGAGAAAACAGTTGATTTTTCTTATTACTTCGTGTATAATATCTTAAGCACTTCGGGGTGTGGCGAAGTTTGGTATCGCGCTTGGTTCGGGACCAAGAGGCCATGGGTTCAAGTCCCGTCACTCCGACCAAAAACGACAAGCTTCAGCTTGTCGTTTTTTATTTTATACAGCTCTGAAGTTCTTAAAAAATCTGCTTGAAGTTTCCTTTAGTACAGGAGGTGACTATATGGTTAGACATATAAAAAGTTTTATATCAAAAGAACCGGTCTTTTGTATTTCTGCTTTTATTGCTGTTCTTACAATGTTTATAATTCCACCTGATAAAGAATATCTTAATTATATTGATTTCAGAGTTCTTGCTTTACTGTTTTGTCTTATGGCTGTTATGGCAGGGCTTAACAGTATGGGGGTTTTCAAGTTTATTGCAGAAAAGATGCTTTCAAAAGTAAAAAACATTTCAGGTCTTTCGCTGATTTTAGGTTTACTATGCTTCTTTTCGTCAATGGTAATTACTAATGACGTTGCTCTTATTACTTTTGTACCCTTTACAATTACTGCATTGAAACTTTCTGACAAAACAGATAAGCTTATATGGATTATTACCATTGAAACAGTTGCAGCTAATTTGGGCAGTATGCTTACACCTATTGGTAATCCGCAAAATCTATATTTATTCTCTGCTTTTAATATGAGCATGGGTGACTTTTTAATTACCATACTCCCCTATGCTTTACTTTCTCTTTTTCTTGTTACTCTTTCTTGTTTTGCTACGGGAAAGAGTGACATAAATTCTAGTTCACAAGAAAATAAATACAACTTTTCAAAAACACATATTTGGATTTTTATATCATTATTTATTCTTTCCTTACTAACAGTTTTTCGTGTTATACCATGTATTATAACTGTTACTATTACAATTATTGTTTTATTGATTGCCGACAGAAAAACAATACTAAAAATTGATTATAGTTTGCTTTTTACTTTTGTTTTCTTGTTTGTTTTTATTGGTAATCTTGGTGAAATTAAACCTATAAGCGACTTTTTGAAAAGTGTTGTAATTGGCAACGAAGTCATTGTGGGTGTTATTTCAAGTCAAGTATTTTCAAATGTCCCCGCTGCTATTCTTCTTTCAAAATTTACTGAAAATGCCAAAGATTTGCTTATTGGTGTAAACCTAGGTGGACTTGGTACTTTAATAGCATCTATGG
>CALCHE010000020.1 GCA_937901145.1 uncultured Clostridia bacterium | reverse complement strand
GAATATTCACTTTTCGAAAGACCGATGATATTCTTTGCTTATGACCTCGACGAATATTTTGACAGCAGAGGCTTTTATTACGATTACGATGAGCTGACCCCCGGTCCCGTTTTCAGCACTACAGAGGAAATTACAGATTACATTCTGAATATTGACAGCCACTACGACAAAAATACAGTCATAAACTTCAGAAATAAATTTATGAGCGCCTGTGACGGAAAAGCTACTCAGAGAATTATCGATGAAGTTTTCGGAGAAATTTATGAAAAACATCTGAGAAAATAATTCCAAGCCTCCCCTTTGTCTTGACAAATCTCTGTTTTTATGTACAATATATCGGGTGAAATATAAATAAGAAAGGATGTTTAATATGGGTATCAAAAGCGCTCTTCAGAGCACCTTCCTCTACACCATTTATCTCTTCTTTGTAAAATACACGAGAAAAACTTTCAAATTTATAAAAAGGAAGGTCAGAGGCTTTTTTAACCGAATAAAGAAATTTTTCAGAGGAAAATATAATCGTATTTACACTGAATATGTTGTAGCACATTTATATCCTTCCATTTATAAAAAATATTCTCAGTTGCCTGTTGATGAAAAGAAGGTTGTATTCATCGAAATAAGACTTCCAAAACTTACTAACAGTTTCCAACTGATGTATGATAATCTTTATGCCAATACCGATTTTGACATTCACTGTCACTTTTTAAGAAACACCTTCGTCTCGAGAAAAGAATACCGTGAAAGATGTAAGGCCATGATTAAAGATATCGCTACTGCAAAATATGTCTTCATGGACGAAGCTACAAATATTATGGGCAGATTCGAGACAAGACCTGAAACCGTTATCACTCAGCTCTGGCACGGATGCGGTGCTTTTAAAAAATTCGGCTTCAGTACTGCCGATGCCATTTTCGGTGCATCCAGAAAGGATATGGAAAGATATCCCTTTAACCGTAATTACACCCACGTTACCGTCAGCAGTCCTGAAGTAATATGGGCTTATGAGGAAGCTATGCAGTACTCACACGAAAGCGGTGTAGTAAAAGCACTTGGAAGCAGCCGTACCGATATATTCTACGATAAAGATTTCATCAGTGGTTCCTACGATGTTCTCTACGAACTCTTCCCTGCTGCAAAAGGTAAAAAAGTAATTCTTTATGCTCCCACCTTCCGCGGCAGAGTGGCTAAAGCCAAGTCTCCCGACGTTCTTGATCTGAATATGCTTTACGAAGCTCTCGGTGACGAATATGTAGTAATTATGAAGCATCATCCTCTCGTAAGAAAGAGACCTGAAATCCCCGAAGAGCTTACAGGTTCATTTGCAGTGGATTTTACCGACGATATGAGCATTGAAGCCCTTCTGTGCGTAAGTGATATATGTATTTCAGACTATTCTTCACTTATTTTCGAGTATTCTCTTTTCGAAAGACCGATGATTTTCCTGGCACACGACCTGGAAAACTTCTTCGATTGGAGAGGCTTCTACTATGATTACGATGAGCTTACACCGGGTCCTATCGTCTCCACAAATGAGGAAATTATCGATTACGTACAAAATATTGAGTTGAACTTCAATAAACAGGAGGTAATCGATTTCCGCAATAAATTTATGAGTGCCTGTGACGGTAATGCTACACAGAGAATCATCGACACAGCTATGGGTGAAAACTACAGCAAATTCAGAAAAGCTACTCCCCTTCCCAAGGATGATTATCACCTTACTCCTAGTGCCGATGACTTCGAAGAATTACTCAAAAAAATATAAAATTCAGAAAGGGTTGTTTAATTTTGACAGCCCTTTTTTGTTTGCTTTTAACATTGACAAATCTCTATTGTTACTGTATACTAAGACAATGAAGCTTATTGGTTATGTCTTCACAAAAAAATCAAGAGGTGAAATCAAATGATATATGCAGTTATCGCCGCAGGCGGCATAGGAAGCAGAATGGGTAATGCAGAAAAGCCCAAACAGTATATTACCTTAAAGGACAAGCCCATTATCGCTCACACTGTAGAAAAGTTTTATGTAAACGACTGTTTTAAAAAGATAATTATTCTCTGTCCCGAACAGTGGGTAAATCACACCAAATCAATCATTAAAAAGCATCTTCGCGAGGATGAACGCGTAGTGGTTCTTCAGGGCGGAAGCACCAGAAATGAAACCATTATGAATGCCATAAAGTTCATCGAGGAAACTGACGGTCTTGATGATGATACTATCATCGTTACCCACGATGCAGTCAGACCCTTCGTTTCAGCCAGAATCATCACAGAAAATATCGAGGCTGCTCTTAAATACGGTGCTACAGATACTGTAGTTCCCGCTACAGATACTATCGTAGAAAGTCAGAACGGAGCTGTTATCAGTAACATTCCTGACAGAAGCAAGCTTTACCAGGGTCAGACACCTCAGTCTTTCAAAGCTAAGCTTCTTAAGGATTTATATTACAGCCTTACAGAAGAGGAAAAGGATATACTTACCGATGCCTGCAAAATTTTCAGCATGAAGGGTCACGATGTGCATCTTATCGACGGTGAAGTGCACAACATCAAAATCACCTATCCCTATGACCTCAGAGTTGCAAAGGCTCTTTTAGACGAAGAAATCAAATAATTCTGAAAGGAAAAGTCAATGCTTAATACAGTATTCAGATTAACACAGCCAAGAAAAATCGAAATTGCCTTCAGTGAAATCGACATTTTCAGCGGCAACGTAATAGTCAGACCTACCTATCTTTCCATCTGCAATGCAGACCAGAGATATTTTCAGGGAACGAGAGATCCTAAAGCCCTCGCTGAAAAACTCCCGATGTCACTCATTCACGAGGCAGTAGGTGAAGTGGTATACTCCCCTGATGATGAATTCAAACCCGGTGATTTCGTAGTTATGATTCCCAATACACCGGTGGAAACCGATGAAATCATAGCTGAAAACTATCTTCGTTCGAGCAAGTTCCGTGCAAGCGGATTTGACGGCTTTATGCAGGAATATGTTTCAATAAGCGCTGACAGACTTGTAAAACTGCCTTCCGACATCAACCCTGCAGTTGCATCATTTACAGAAATCGTTTCTGTAAGTGTACATGCTATCAGAAGATTCATCAAATTCTCTCACGAAAGAAGAGAAACTATCGGTGTATGGGGCGACGGCAACTTAAGCTACATCACCTGTGTTTTCCTCAGAAAATTTTTCCCTGATGCTAAAATTTATGTTTTCGGTGTAGTTCCCAAAAAGCTCGCTGATTTCACTTTTGTGGATGAAACATATCTCACCACCGAAATTCCCGAAGGTATGAAGTTTGACCACGCCTTCGAATGTGTAGGCGGTAACGGTTCACAGATTGCAATTAATCAGATTATTGACTACATCAAACCTGAGGGTACTATCTCAATTTTAGGTGTAAGTGAATATCCTGTTCCTATAAACACACGAATGGTGCTCGAAAAGGGTCTTCGTATTTTCGGAAGCAGCAGAAGCGGACGCGAAGATTTTGTCAAGACAGTCGAAATGTATAAGGAATTCCCTGACATCATCGAATATCTCAGTCATATGGTGGGCTATGTAAAACCTGTCAGAAACATAAAGGATATGATGGAAGCCTTCGATCTTGATATTAACAAGGCATTCGGTAAAACCGTTATGAAGTGGGAAAAGTAAACAACTAAACAGAAAAAATCCCTCGGCTTAATGCCGAGGGATTAGCTTTTATATAAATTAAAGTCCTGTTTTTTCTCTGATGTAGTTTCTTGCTAAAACTGCATATTCGTAGGGATTTGCAATAGCAGGATCCTGTTCTGCTTCCACAACTACCCAACCTTCATAGCCTGCTTCATCAAGAACGTCAAAAACGGGAGTGAAATCAAAGTCACCGTCACCGGGAACTGTGAAAGATCCTGCACGAACGGAATCAAGGAAGCTATAGCCCTTAACCTTTGCATCCTCAATAACATCTTTACGGATGCTCTTAAGGTGAACGTGCTTAACTCTGTGTACATACTTTTTAAGTACACCGATTACATCCTCACCGCTGAAAGAAAGATGACCAGTGTCAAAGAGAAGATAAACAAGGTCGGGATCTGTGATTTCCATAAGCTTGTCAATTTCTTCGGCTGTCTGAACACCTGTACCCATATGATGATGAACAGTGAAATACATACCCTTTTCCTTAGCGAGTCTGCCCATTTCATTAAAGCCTTTAGCAATAAGCTCCCACTGCTCGTCAGTATAAACAGGCTTTTCACCGAAGATACTTACATCCTTACCCTGAATGCTGTTACCCTGCTCGGAAGCACCGATAACCTTTGCACCGAGAGCGTGAAGGAAGTCTCTGTGCTTGATGAATGCTTCGATGGTAGCATCATAACCTTCAGAAAGAAGAAGTGAGGAGAACCAAGCATTACAGATTCTCATACCGCGTACATCAAGCTTATGCTTGAGTGTTTCGACATCCTTAGGATATTTATTACCGATTTCGCTGCCTGTAAAGCCGGCGAGAGCCATTTCGCTTACGCACTGCTCAAAGGTGTTTTCTGCACCGAGATCGGGCATATCATCGTTTGTCCATGCGATAGGTGCTATGGCAAGATTTACTTTTTCTTTGTTAAGCATTTTTATTTCTCCTTTTAATTAATATAAACGTGCCTTTTCGATATTGGCTTTCATATCTTCATAGCATTCGTGAACTCTGTCACTTTCAGAAACCTCAGCAACGCCTACTCTCCACCAGGAATCGTAACCGTCAGTCATAGACTTATGCGCTACCTTGATATCAAAGAGAGTGGGAACTGTCTGCTTTTTGGAGTCCTCGAGAGCATCATAGAGTTCCTCATCAGTGGTTATTCTGTAAGCCTTACAGCCGTAGCCTTCTGCTATTTTAGCATAATCAGTAAAGATTACTTCACCGTCAAGAAGTCCGCTTTCAGTTCTTCTGGTAAATCTGGTACCGAAGGTATCTGTGCCCTGTCCGTTCTGAAGATTTTCAATACAGCCCCAACCGCTGTTATCAAAGAGCATAATATTGATTTTCTTGTTTTCCTGAACGGCTGTATAAAGCTCACTGTGAAGCATAAGGAAAGAGCCGTCACCTACCATAGAGTAAACCTCCTTATCGGGAGCGGCAAGCTTAGCACCGAGTGCACCGCAGATTTCATAACCCATACAGGAGAAGCCGTATTCTACGTGATAGGTGTAGGGAGCCTT
>CALCHE010000019.1 GCA_937901145.1 uncultured Clostridia bacterium | reverse complement strand
GCGTTTAGCACTTAGCGTTCAAAAAGCGGTGTATCACTATCTGCTTTTTCGAAGTTTTACACGCCCGTTTAGCGTTTAGCACTTTGCGCTTTGCACTTAAAAATCGCCTTTCTCAGCGACAGAAACCTTTCCGTCTTTTACATCGCAAAGATATCTTTTTCCCTTTTCCATAGAGCCGTCGAGAATTTTTTCCGAAAGCACATCCTCGATTTTTGTCTGTATCGCTCTGCGTAAGGGTCGTGCTCCGTAAAGCGGGTCGAAGCCCTTATCACTCACGAAGGACACGGTGTCATCGGTGAATTCCACCTCGATTTCCATATCTGCAAGTCTTGACTTAAGATTTTTAAGCATATTCGAGGCTATCTGATCTATTTCCTCTTTCTTTAACTGCTTGAAGATAATAATTTCATCGATACGGTTTAAAAATTCAGGGCGGAAGGCTTTTTTCAGCTCCGATGTTACTGCCTGAGAAATGCGTTCATCATCAGGCAGTGCGCTTTTCGTAAAGCCTATCGACCCTGCTTCGCCTGCTATCAGCTTGGCACCGAGATTAGAGGTCATAATAATTACCGTGTTACGGAAGTCCACTCTTCTGCCCTGTGAATCCGTAAGAATTCCGTCATCGAGTATCTGCAGAAGCATATTGAAAACGTCGGGGTGCGCCTTTTCTATTTCGTCGAAAAGAATGACACTGTAGGGCTTTCGTCTGACCTTTTCCGTCATCTGACCGCCCTCCTCATAGCCAACATAACCGGGAGGTGAGCCGACCAGACGTGATGCATTATGCTTTTCCATAAATTCACTCATATCGAAACGGATAACTGCATTTTCATCACCGAAAACTGCACTGCCCAGAGCCTTGCACAGCTCCGTTTTACCCACACCCGTAGGACCGAGGAAAATGAAGGACCCCATAGGTCTTTTCGGGTCTTTAAGTCCGCTTCTGCCACGGCGGAGTGCCTTCGAAACTGCAGAAACTGCGGCTGACTGACCGATAATTCTTTCGTGGAGAATATCCTCCATTTTTAAAAGCCGCTCACTTTCCTGTTTCGTAAGCTCATCTGCGGGGATACCTGTCCACCCGGCTATAATCTTCGCCACCTCTTTAGCCGTAACAGTACCTGTCTCCGCTCTCTTCTCTTCCTTCCAGCGGGTTCTGCCTACGGTTATTTCACTCATAAGCTCCTTTTCCCTGTCACGAAGACCTGCCGCACGCTCAAAGTCCTGATTATTGATGGCGGCGGCTTTTTCCTCCTGCAGAGACTTCAGCCGTTCCTCAGCTTCCTTTATCTCGGGAGGAGCGATGTAGGCTTCAAGCCGCACCTTGGAAGCCGCTTCGTCGATAAGATCTATTGCCTTATCGGGAAGGAAACGATCACTGATATATCTTGACGACATTTTTACGGCGGCAGTAATGGCTTCATCGGTGATTTTCACCTTATGATGTGCCTCATATTTATCCCTGAGCCCCTTCAGTATTTCCACTGTCTCCTTCTCCGTCGGCTCTCCTACCTTAACGGGCTGAAAGCGTCTTTCCAGAGCCGAATCCTTTTCGATATATTTCCTGTATTCCTCTAAGGTTGTGGCACCGATAACCTGTAATTCACTTCGTGCCAAAGAGGGTTTGAGAATGTTTGCCGCATCCACGGCACCCTCAGCCGAGCCTGTTCCGATGAGATTATGCACCTCGTCGATAAAGAGAATTACGCTTTTACTTTTGCTGACCTCATCGATGCAGTGCTTGATTCTTTCCTCGAAATCACCGCGGTATTTAGTGCCTGCCACCATACCCGTAAGGTCGAGACTCACTATTCTTTTGTCAGCTAAAAGCTCAGGCACCTCACCCTTTGCGATTTTCAGAGCCAGACCCTCTGCTATGGCTGTCTTGCCCACACCGGGCTCACCGATAAGACAGGGGTTATTTTTATTTCTGCGGCAGAGAATCTGTATAACTCTTTCGATTTCCTTTTCTCTGCCTATAACGGGGTCGATTTCACCCTTCCCTGCCTTATCTGTCAGATCCTGACCGTATTTATCCAGATTCGGTGTGCTTTCCTTTTCAGTGTTTTTCTTTTCCGAAAATCTTCCCTGAAAGCTGTTAGAGCTGTTCGAGCGCACCTGACTTAAGAGAATATGGGGTGAAAGACCTATCTGTGAAAGAAGAAAGCATGCGCTGTTATCGTTTTCCTTAAGCATAGCAGAGAGCAGATGCTCAGTACCGATATAACCCGAATTTTCCTTTCCGGCCAAAGAAACGGAAAGCTCGATAACACCCTTGCATCTGGGCGAAAAATCATCGGGAGACAGCACCGTGGGAATACCCACACCGATGTTCTTTTTTATAAGCTCCAGAACCCGCTGATAATTGACCCCCTTAGAAATAAGAGCGGATGTACCTGCACCGTTATCCTCTCTGACTATTCCTGCCAGAAGATGCTCGGTACCGATGTATGTGTGACCGAAATTTTCCGCGATTTCCACAGCGGAATTGAGGGCTCGGTTTGCCCTTTCTGTAAAGCCTGTGAATTTGTACATATTGTTTCCTCCTTGATTATTATATAAGTGCACTCAGCAGGGGCGGATATTATCCGCCAGAGAAATATTTTTTATTTGTTATTTATTCTTTTTTCTTTATTCTTTAAAATTGCTACCTCTCTTATCTTTCTGAATGCTGCGAAAAGCCTTGCCGGCGACCGATGGTCGCCCCTACGATTTACACCGAACGGTTTGTTTGCGGAACGGTCAAGACCGTTCCCTACGGAAAAAAACACATCCCTGCCGCGTGGCAGGGATGTGTTTTCTGTGTTTAGTTGGTCTCTGTGTAATACTGGGAGATGTCTGTGACTAACTCATAGTCCTCTTTGTCGGGATCGGCGTAATCAATGAAATTTTTATAGCTTACAACATTCAAGTTTTCATCAAAACTATATTCGCGTGTGACTGTTCTATAGATCGTATCGTCCTTGGGCTTATATCCTCCGATATGTACGATGGATTTGGTTGCCATATTGTTGTTATCGTATACGCATTCAAGTTCCGAATACATTTCATCCATGTATATTATTGCCTGAGTAACATTGCCTGCGGCGTTATATTTGCAGGAGTAGTAGTCTTTGGTCTCATTGTTTTCCGGATCCACTTTTTTGTACACTGTTACATTGCCGTTTGCGTCGTACTCGTAGGTTTCTGTGCTATATACGATTTCTGTATTTCCGCCGGTATTAGTAACCTTGATGAGATTATTGTTTTCATCGTATTCGTAAAAATGGTGGTTTGAAATAACGTTACCGGACTTCACATATCTGTCTAACGTCATATTGCCGTTTGCATCGTACTCATACTCATGACGCCAAATTTGGTCGCCCTCCTGTATAAGTACGTTCTGTTCGTTGGCAGCATAATACTCCTTTTTTGTCATGTTGCCGCTTGAGTCATACTCGTATTTGTATTCGTATTTGTTAATTTCGTAGCCGTAGTCAAAGGTTGCAGTGTGAATATCACCCTGGTCATTGTAGGTGTAAGAAGTGATCTGCTTAGTTTGTCCGTTGGAGTCAAGCTCAAATTCTGTTATCAAAAGCCCCACTTCGTTGTATTCGTATTTCTTTGTGATGGAGGAGCCGCTGTAATCAACTTTGCCTGTTATGGGGCCGTCGGGAGAATATGTGATCTTATACGTTCTCAGACCCTGATAGTCGCAGAAGCATTCTTCGATGAGCTTGCCGTTTTCGTCATAGCGGTATTCGTAGAAGCCGTTGTAAACGTATTTTCTCTTTATACGATCAAGAACGGAGTTTTCTTCTTTGCCGCCGTTATTGCTTTCGCTTCCGCCGTCATCTTTTTTGCCGTCGTCCTTCTTATCTTCTGCCTGCTCAACCTTTTCGTCGTCTTTTTCTTCGTTCTTGTCCTTATCCCCGCCGCAGGCCGCGAGGGAGAGGCACATGACGAGTGCCAGAAGAAGTGCTAAAAATCTTTTTGTCATGATGTTTGTCCTTTCAGCCCTTGTAGTTATATCCATATTCATAAATGGTTATATAATTGTTATATGTTGATTTAATTAAAACGTTGTTTGTGTCGTATTCGTAGGTATACTTGTCGGCATAATTGTCCGAAGGTCCAATCTGGTGATTTATCAAATTACCATTGTTATCGTATTTGAAGGATTCGTTTCCTTTTTTGATGAGCAGTCCGTTTTCGTTATAGGAATATTCTATGATCGTTTCTTTTGCAAAGTATGTATCTGTATATATTTCCTTAACAAGCTTGCCTTCGTTATCGTATTTGTATTCGTATGAATCGGTATAGCCTATATATGCATTGGACGGAACATATTTTTTAACAAGGCGGTTGCTTGAGTCATAAACAAATTCGGTAACTCTATCCGTGCCGTCAGTATAATACTCAACAAAGCTTTCTTTTATGCAGTTGTTGTTTGCATCATACTCGTAACGGTACGTTACAGGATCGGGAGCTTCGTTTGGAGAGGTAGACGGTGTAATTCTGTGTTCAATGACGTTACCGGCTTTGTCATATGTGTATTCATCCATTTCGTAATTGCCTGTCGTTTTGTGGTCGAGTGTGCTTTTGGTAACTCTGCCGTACTCATCATATTCATAAGTTCTTATATTTAAAGTTTCATCGGGAGAACTTTTTAGGGACGTGATTTCCTTAGAGCAAAAGCCTTCAAACTTTTTCAGATATTCAGCACTGTCGGAATACCCCTCGGCGTTTACAAATGCTTTGTATGCCTCGTTATCTTTGTTTTCACTGAGATATTTCAGCGCATCGTTGTAATAATCTGCAGGAGTTTTCTTTTTCTCCTGCTCCTTTTCTGTCTGCTCGATTTTTTCTTCGTCCTTCTTTTCTTCTTCGCTGTCCTTATCCCCGCCGCAAGCTGCGAGGGAGAGGCACATAATGAGTGCCAGAAGAAGCGCTAAAAAACGTTTTGTCATAAATTCACCTCTTATGTATATTGTTGATGAAATTATACACCTCGGAGTGCAATTTGTCAACCAAACTATACAACAAATGATAATTAATTATCTGTAAATGTTGGCTATAATCATATTAGTGAGGTGGGTATATGATTTATGATATTATAAAAAAGCTTAGGGAAGATGCGGGTTATTCCCAATCTGAGCTTGCAAGACGTCTTGACGTTACGCGAAGCTCTGTTAATGCATGGGAAATGGGGCTTTCCACGCCTACGACTCACTACGTTGTTGAGCTGGCTAAGCTGTTTCACGTTTCTGCAGATTACCTTCTCGGAATTGAACCGAAGAGGCAGATCGTTCTTGACGGTTACAGCGAAAGTGAAATTGAGCTTATATACAAGCTTGTTAATT
>CALCHE010000018.1 GCA_937901145.1 uncultured Clostridia bacterium | reverse complement strand
CTCTTTGTCAATACTTTTTCAAAACTTTTTTCAAGTTTTTTCGTATTGGCTTTTTTCGCTCGCTCCCTCACTTCCTGCGAGAAAGCTTGTTTATCTTACCACCTCTTTCCGTCTTTGTCAACAGTTTTTCGATAAAAATTTTGGATATTTTGCTGATATACCTCCCTTTCTGTACACCGCTCCGTGTGTTTTTGGGTTTCTCTTCCTTTTCTACACCATATCTTGTGTCTCTCTCGCCTTTGCTTTATTGAAATCTATATCTTGGTGTAGAGAATTCTCTTGTCCAGTCCGTCTTTTTTCGACAGATTTTCCTTTGCAGCGGAACGGTCATGTCCCTTCCCTACATAATTCCGTATAAATTTCCTCCCCTGAAATTAGGGGAGGTTTATGCTAAAAGACAGTCTCTCCTAATCTGAAAGCCTGTCTTTTCATTATTATAATATGTTTTCACACCGTAACTGTAATTATTTCTTTCTGAGGAGCAAGGAGTTTTTCTCCTTCTACCATATAATAAGCACGCACAGAAAAAGAATATTCTTGTCCCTGTGTGAGATCTCGGAAGATATATTCTGTATCAGTTATGTCCCCCTCTTTTTTCAGAACCGTACCGTCAATGGTATAAACCCTGTATCCGTCTGCTTTGCTGTCTTCTTCCCAAAGAATACGAATCTCCGTGCCTGACACTTCCGCTCTGAGCCCTTTCAGAAGAGAATAATATTCGCTTTCATATCTTATTTTGCTTTTATATCTTCCTTTGCCCTTTTCCACTCTGCCGTATTCTTCAGTTCTGCCCTCATAATATATATCCGTGAGTTTCTGACATTTACTGAATGCACCGTCGCCTATTTTTCTCAGATTACCGTGAAGATAAATCTTGCTCAGGCGTTTACATCCGTAAAAGCACTTTTCAGAAATCTCCGTCACCTTTTCGGGCAAGACAAACAGCTCAAGTGAAACACACCCCGAAAAGGCCTCTTCACCGATTAAGCTTACAGAATATGTGTTATAAACTCCGAGAAGACTGCGACAGCCTTCAAAAGCACGGTCAGAAATGATTATTTCTCCGTCTGTCAGAGGCAACATAACACGACTGAGTACGGTGCAGTCCTTAAACATTTCTTCAACCAACAGAAATCCCAACGACTTTCTTTCCGTCTCAAAGACAACCGTCTTCAGCTTCTGACAATTTTCAAAAACAGATACGGCATTTTTTCCGCTTTCGATATCTTTGAATTCAATACCTGCAGGCAGTTTTATTTTCTCAAATCCACAGTTATAAAAAGCTGTCGAGCCGATACAGGATATATTTTCTGCATTTTCAATTCTCTTAAGTGCCTTACAGTTTTCGAAAGCACCTTCACATATAATAATCTCCTCAGCCTCAGGCAAAACCACCTCCTCAAGTGCAGAACACCCTGAAAAGGAATAATCGGTAATAATGATTTTTTTATTTTTACTGCCACCAAATTCTACCTTTCTAAGCGAAGTACAGCCTTTAAACCAGGAATGCATACTGCCGTCCTCTGTAAACCTTACACCCGACGGAATGTAAATATACGTAAGCCCCGTTCCTCTGAAAGCTGCTTCGCCGATGTATTCCACACTTTCAGGAATCTGAAAAGCGGAAAGTCTGCGACATCCCGCGAAAGCATACTCTCCGACAGAGGTGATTTTCTCGCTGATATTTACATTAAGGAGTCTGGAGCAGGAAAGAAACATATCGTCGGTAATTTCCGTTATACCTGAAGGCAAGGTCACCTCTGTAAGGCTTTCCATTTCAGAAAAAGCACCTTTACCGATCTCGACAACCGATTCGGGAAGAGTTATTTTTTTGACACCGTCCAGAACCGAAAAAGCTTTCTCACCGATATATTCGATGCCCTCATCAATAGTAATGATATCTACTCCCGGATAAGACTCGCTGAACAGATACGTCGGACTGATTCCTTTTACAGGAATACCGTCTATTTCGCTGACAATATTAATTTCAGTAGTATTCTGTGCCAGCTCATCGGTGGCAAAAAAATCCTTCACATAATATTGGCCCTTTTCATCAAGAGCATATACTACTCCGTTCACTGTTTTCTGATTATAAATATCCTTATAATTCCTTGTTTCTGACCCACTCAGAGAAAAAGCAAAAACTGCGACAAGCACAACAAATGCAAAAGCAGGAATCAAAATCTTTCTTTTCATAAAAGCTCCTGTTATAAACATCTTTTTGTTTTTTATATCATTTTTTTTAATCCCTGTCAATATATTTCACTCAACCTTAAGAATTGCGAACCCGAATAAGAAAAGGCAGACCTCCCGCGAAGTCCGCCTTTCCTTATTATATAGAGCTTACCGGATTATCATCCAATTTTATTTTTTCGTAGCAACTGTTATTACACTGTACTCTGCCGTATAGTTTCTGATAACAGCGTTACCCTTATCAAGACCTGTATAAGACCTTACTGCAAAGTTGTATTCCGTACCAGGTGAAAGCTTTTTAACGGTATAACTATCCTTAGTGGTATATTCGCGGATGAGCTTCCATTCACCCTTGGCTGTTTTGCGGTATACGCTGTAGCCATCGGCACCCTCCACTCTGTCCCAAGTAAGAGTTACATCATTTTTCCCAACCTTTTCTGCTTTAAGAGCCTTTACCTTTGCAGGTCTTGTTTTCACACCGATAAATTCAATATCAGACCAATAGGTTTTTCCTCCTGATTTCTCCTTTGCCCTGACACCGAAAACATAGTCCGTTCCACTCTTAAGTCCCGTTACAGTATAAGTAAGAGCTTTGGTGTCGGCGATCTTTTCCCATTTGCCGTACTTCATAAGATAAACTCTGTAGCCTGTGGCACCCTCTGCCTTATCCCAGGAAAGAGTCAGTCTTTTCATTTTTACCTGCGAGTGGGCAAGATTCGAAATTTCGTTTACGCCTGCAGTAATAATCACACATTCCTTCTGCGGATCGAGAACCTTTTTGCCCGACTTATTAACGGAGTAGCACCTTATAAAAAATGTATAATCCTTGCCGTTTTCAAGATTTTTGTAGGTGTACTTAGTCTTTTTGGTATCTGCTACCTTTTTCAGCTTACCGCCGTTCAGAATATAAATTCTGTAGCCGTCTGCGCTTTTATCCTTCTTCCAGGAAAGAACTACCTTATCTGCTCTCACAGAAGCCCTGACATTTTCCGGAAGTGCCTGATAGTCAGCATTATAATTCACTTTGGCAGAGAGATTTTTAAGGTCTGCAGTCTTTTTGATTTTTCCGTACTGTGTTTTAGTTCCCTCATAATGTATGGCAGTCAGCTTGGGACATTTACTGAAAGCATTCTTTTCTATTTTAGTTATACCGTCGTGAAGATAAACATTTTTCAGCTTTTCACATCCGTAAAAGGTTCTTTGCTTTATTATCTTTATCTTTTCGGGAACGGTAAAGGTTTTCAGAGCCTTACAGCCGTAAAATGCAAGCTTTCCGATTTCCGTTACTTTGGCTGAGTTATAAACACCGATAAGGCTGTCGCAATAAATGAACGCTCTTTCCTCGATGATTATTTCCTTAGCTTCTGAGGGAAGGATAACACGCTCGAGTGCGTCACAGTTTTTAAACATTTTGTAATGAACGACAAACTTTTTTATTTCTCCTTCATTTGTAAAAATTACATTTCTGAGATTTTTACAGCTTTCGAAAACAGACGCTACGACTCTGCCCTTTTCGTCTGTAGAGTAATCGTCAAAATCAACATCTCCTCTGAGAGTAATCTCTTCCAGACCGCAGTTATAAAAAGCGCTTGAACCTATCCAATAAATTCTGTCGGTGCCTGTAAGCACTTTAAGCTTTTCACAGTTTCGAAATGCCTCTGTGGAAACTCCGATATTCTGCGCCTTAGGGAGAATAACCTCTTCCAAAGCAGTACAATCCTTAAATGTGTAGGCTTCTACTGTAAAATATTTAGTATATCTATTCTCAAACTCAACCTTTTTCAGAGATTTACACTCTCTGAAATAACCGTAAACCTCTTCGTCAAAACCAAACTCCACATTTGCAGGAATATAAATATAAGTAATACCTGAGCCCCCGAAAGCTTCTTCACCCAAAGAGATTACAGTGTCAGGAATTTCAAATGAGGTTATACTCTTACAGCCTGAAAAAGCAGAGTTGCCGATACCCCGTATTTTACCCTCGAAGTTCACACTTTGAAGCTTCGCGCACTTATAAAACATCAGGTCAGAAATATAAGTAACGCCCTCGGGCAAGGTAATCTTTTCCAGAGCCTCCATAGTTGCAAATGCTCCAGCTCCTATATATGTTACTGAATCGGGAAGTGCGACGGTCTTCATCCCGTCGAAAGCAGTAAAAGCACCCTCCCCTATGTATTCGATTCCTTCGGGAATATTAATTTTTTCTACTTGAGGATAAGTCTCTCTGAACGTATGGTCATAATCCACTGCAATCCTTTTGACAGGCTTTCCGTCAATCTCATTTACAATATTAATCTCAGTGGCAGTCTTCGCAAGTTCATCAGTAGCAAAATAATCACCGACATGGTAATAGTCATTATTGCTGTTGATATAATAAACTACCCCGTCTACTATTTTCAGCCATTCCGACTCCTCATAGCTTCTTTCCTCCTGTGCACTCACGGAAAAAGCACAGAATACAAACATAAAAACTGTCGTAATAACTAATAAAAATTTCTTCTTCATATTCATTCTCCTATAAAACATATTTGGTACTTTCACCACTTTCATTATATATCACACAGGATTGCCTCTGTCAATAAAACCGTTTTCATCTTAAGAAAATCTTAAGGTTTCAGATATCTTTTCCGCAATAAAAAAAAGACAGACTCTCCGTAGAAAGTCTGTTTTTATATATAATGGTATATTATTTCTGGATAGTGCCCAGGTAATCCTCAATCATCTCAACCATTTCGGGGTTAAGGTTAACCATGGGAAGGTCGAGAAGCTGACGGAGTGTGAAGGGCTTGACTGCGAGCATAAGAGGACTCTTGAGGAGCTTGCCTGCAGCACCGCCTACCATACCCATAATGTCAGGGCTCTTAAGAAGATCGCCGATAGTGTCGTCAAGAGAGAAGCAGTCGTCTCTCTTTGTGCTGTCGCGCTCTACGAACCAGTTGCGGACCATTGACTTTGCACCGTCGGGAAGAGCATATTCACGGGGATATTCCTCAACACCTGTGATGATGTAGGTTTCCTTGATGTCGCCTGCGGTAAGAGTAATGTTGTTTTCGCCTGCCTTGATTTCCATATCCTCAAATACGAAAATGCCTTCTGCAGTTACAGTCTTCTGCTTATTATTTACTTTAATCTGCACCTTGTCGCAGTTTGAGTAAACCTTGAAGGTCTGTGCGCCGATTTTTCTGAGAGGATATCTGTCACCTACGAGGTGTACGAATTTGTCGTCTGACCAAAATGCCTTGTAAAGCCAGAAGGAATCCTTCTTTGTCTTTCTGTCGAAGGTAACAAGACCTTTGTTGTTTCTGCCCTTGACACCGCCTTCGTTTCTTACTGCAGAGCCGAAGTCAAACATATTCCATACATAGGAACCCCAGATCCACTTGTTGGCATTGATTGATTTGATGTAATGCTCATGGTAAAGAGCCTGATAGCCTTCGGAATAATCGCCCTGAACAGGTGCATCGCTGAAGTATCCGAGAACACCCTCTGCTCCGTATTCTGAAATACCCATTTTAAGATCGGGATTGGCAGCGTGGAATTTTTCGAGCCATTCATCCAGACCGTCGCAGGTTTTCATATACCAGCCGAAGTAATGATTATAGGCAAGAATATCTGTAACTCTGTTAA
>CALCHE010000017.1 GCA_937901145.1 uncultured Clostridia bacterium | reverse complement strand
GCCATTAACATTAAAATTAACTTTATATGTATTAGGTGTCCATTTTGAAAACAGTTCATAGCTATTCTGATCGTCTATACCGAAAGTAAAAATGCCGTTAAAATCTGTAATCAATCCTGTATAATCTTCATAAAGATACCAATTTTCAAAAGTATAACCAGGTCTTACAGGAGTTTCGAGACTACTGCTATAGAATGTATTGTTATAGTTATATACAGTCCTGTAGGGTCTGTATGTCCACTCATCAAGACCAACAGCTTCCGCTCTGGCTTTTTCATAAATTGCAATGTTCTTATAAGTAACAGTGGCACCATCGCCTTCTGCTGTACCAAATCGAACATGAATAAACTGACAGCCGGCAGGAACAGTAAACTCAAACTTTGATTGCTGTGTATCAATTAGAATGTCGTTAAAATCATTCTTTGCATCATTTGTTTTAAAAAGAAGAACGTTAGGCTTACCGCCCGAAGCAGCGACATCACTGGAAAACACAAAAACTCTTTCCTTGTCGGATACTCCTACATCCATATAATACATACCGTCTATACCGTGTGATGTATAACAGTAGTTATTTCCGCCGGCGGAGTCCTTTACTGTAACCGAGCCCTGAGCAAGGTCATACACAAGAGTACCGCCATCCATTTTAACAGATGAAGTTGATGCCCAAGAAGAAAGAGCGAAATAATTTTCATAGGTAAGCTCAAATTTTCTTTCTTCGAGAGAACTTATTGCATTGTCAATATTAGTTTTAGCTGTATCAATATCATTTTGAGTTACTTCACGGGTTTTAAGAACATTCTTACCCGAATTAACAGCTTCCTGTAATTTTCTGAGAGAGTCCCAGGTGTACCTGGTTGTCTGTATAAGGTAAGAGTTAGCATTATTTACACTGCTGTTGAGTGCTGATTTGTTATAAACAGTAATAGTGAAATCAACATTACCGGAAATATAATTTGTGTTTGAAAGATATGTAGTGCCACCGCCACCCATATATGTCAATCTGGGATCAGCAGAACTTGTGTTATAGTAACCTGAAAGATAATATCTGTAAGTACCTGTACTCTTAGGTTGACCCTGAAGAGCATAGTTGTTACCGCCGCTCAGATACTGAGAAGCATTATCACATAACAAACATGTGGTATAGTCATTATCCGTAGTTTCGTTCGCATACTGGCCTGCGCCCGTTAACTGAATACCGTATTTATCAAAGTTATTTATAATGGTATTCTGTCCCTTTAAACCTGCATCATAATCAGAACGGTCATTTTCAAAAACACCACTGGTATTTGATTCCTGTCCACCCCACATAGTGGGAAATACTATCATTCTGTTATTTCCGTTACAAGAAACATTAATCGAATAACCTGTATCCGTTAAGTTTTCTGTTATATCCATATACATTTTTGTCGGATATTTGACAGTAATTGTACTTCCGAGAGTGGTTTTCATCGAGCCGTCAAGCTTATTACCGAGACCGACCTCAGGCATACCGTAAGCGCCTTCATATTCAACAGACAAATATGTTCCTGAAACATTGATATGCAGATCAGACCAGCTGCTGTCATTGGTATCTTTATAAATCTGAGGCATAATAAATGCAAGACAGAGCTCGCTCCATCCTTTTGACTTAGCTAAATTCACGGCATTTGTTATGTTTACACTGTGTGACCCCGTGCTGCTCTGATTAATCGTAATAAGAGCCTGACTTTCTGTTACGCCATAATAATTATAAGCATTTGTCACACCCTGTGCCCCACTATAGTTATTGCCGTAAACATTTGCAATATTATTTACCGAATTACCTATACCTGTAGCCTGGCACTTTGAAGGATCAATCACAAAAGCTTTTATTGAAGAGTTTGCAAGAGTTCCTCCGTGATTACCTGTATTTATGTAAAGCATTGCCTTTGTAACAGTGTTCGGGAGAGAAGAAAGTGAAAATTTCGCATTACCCACTGTCGTATTACCCACTTCACCGTCACTGCAAATAACGATTCTGCTACTATTGGCTCTGTCACCACTACCGTTATAGATAGCAGCAAGACCTGTCAGACCAATCGTCTCAGATTTTGCACTGACATGATTATGCTCACCGGGTACCCACACCCAGCATGACATAAGCATCAGCACTGCTAAAAATACTGATAATGATTTTTTAAAGGTTTTGTTTTTCATTTTTATAATCATCTCCTTTTAGGATTAACCTCTCCGTCAGCCTGTAGGCTGCCACCTCTCCTTTCAGGAGAGGCCTGATTTCTCACTGAGAGGTCGTTTGTATCCTTGCCTTAAAGAAGCAAGCACCCATCAGGTCTGACCTTCCTGTGTACAGGGTTCCTTTTTCTTTTTTCGGCAATTCAAGCTGTATAGTTACACTACAGCCAATTATACATAATAATTGTATATCCAAAGGTAGTTTTTGTCAATGGTTTGATGTG
>CALCHE010000016.1 GCA_937901145.1 uncultured Clostridia bacterium | reverse complement strand
GACTTACCGATCCAGTTTTCCTGCTGAAGCTTTACATTGGGAAGGTAGTCAACCTCCTTGAGACCTTCGAGGAGCTTATCGGCATATTCAGTGATGCGAAGATACCATACATCCTTTGACTTCTGCACGATGTCGCTGTGGCAGATGTCACACTTACCGCCCTGTGAGTCCTCATTGGAAAGAACAACCTTACAGGAGGGGCAGTAGTTAACGAGAGTCTTATCTCTGAAAGCAAGACCGTTTTCAAACATTTTAAGGAAAATCCACTGAGTCCACTTATAATAGCCTTCCTCTGTGGTGTCAACTACTCTGTTCCAGTCAAAGGAGAAGCCTACTCTTTTAAGCTGGCTTGTGAACTTTGCGATGTTTGTGTCAGTAACCTGACGGGGATGAATGCCGTTTTTGATAGCGTAGTTTTCTGTAGGAAGACCGTAAGCATCAAAACCGATGGGGAAAAGAACATTATAGCCTTCCATTCTGCGCTTTCTGGAAATTACTTCGAGGCCTGAATAAGCCTTGATGTGACCAACGTGCATACCTGCACCGCTGGGATAAGGGAATTCAACGAGAGCATAGAATTTTTTCTTATCAGAATTGTCCTTTGCTTCGAATACTCCTGAATCCTCCCATTTCTTCTGCCATTTGCTTTCGGCATTTCTGAAATCGTAATTCAAATTTATCACTCCGTTTAATTAATTTCTGTATTTTAAAAATCAGTCTTCCGTAATAACATCGGAAATATCGACTGTTTTTGCATCCTGCCATAAGCGTTCGAGATTATAATAATCTCTGCTTTCACCTGTAAATACGTGTACAAGCACACCTGTGTAATCAAGCAGAATCCAGCCTGTGGCTCTGCCCTCAATGTGATGAGGCTCTATGCCTTTGAGTCCGAGTTCATACTCTACTTCATCAGCGAGAGCTTTTACGTGGGTATTTGCTGTACCCGAAGCGATTACGAAATAATCGGCAACAATAGAATGCTCAGTTATTTCGATAACCTTGATGTCAATAGCCTTTTTATTATCAAGTACCTTAACTATTTCTTTAGCAAGCTCAAGTTCTGTCATAGCTTTCTCCTTTATCGTTTCATTTTAATAACCAGATCATTATAAAAAGCGAGACTATCCTCATGGATTATCCCCTTCTTTTCGGAAAGGCTTTTCAGTGTGTACTGAAGAGAATAAAGACAAGCCTCGTCGAGTCCCACAGTAAAAGACAGGTTTCTCATTACATCCACATCGGGATAGCTTCTCTCAGCGGAAATGTAATCAGCCACATATATAATCCTGTCAAAAAGAGTCATACCCTCTTTACCTGTGGTGTGGTAGCGCACAGCTGAAAGAATTTCTTCATCGGTAATACCGAGCTCCGTTCTCAGGTAACACTCCCCTGCTATGGCATGCCACAGCTTAGGATTCTCTTTTTCAGTACGGCTTAATATTATATCACCTTTTGCGATACATTTCAACATATCTTCGTCATTTTCATTTTTCATTATGTCGTGAAGAAGACCTGCAAAGTATGCCTTTTCCTCATCGGCACCGTATTTCCGGGCAAGAGATGCCGCACTTTCGGCGACATTCAGTGAATGAAGAAAGCGGTAATCGTCGAGCTTTTCTCTCAGAAGTCTTTTATATTCCATAAAAGGACTTTCGTAAA
>CALCHE010000015.1 GCA_937901145.1 uncultured Clostridia bacterium | reverse complement strand
AACAAATCGACTATAGTAGGGCGGGGTGACCCTACCCCGCCGCAATATTAAAACAGATACATTTCCTTAGGGACACGGCTTGTGTCCCTACATAAATATGAATGAGTAAAAAGATATACTTCGGTTGAATTTCTTCATTGATTATTCAATGAATGGGTTATTTCCATTTATTGTTTTACCTGTTATAATATGGTTGAAGTTAAATGAAGGAGGCAGGAAAATGAATACAGAAAAAGTCGGTACAAACATCGCAACATTACGGAAACGTAAGGGAATAACACAAAATGAATTAGGTGAAAGAATAGGTGTATCCTTTCAGGCTGTAAGCAAATGGGAAAGAGGGGAGACATTACCCGATATAACTCTTTTACCGGATTTAGCAGTGATACTCGAAACAACAGTTGATTTTATTCTGCTCGGCAGTGAAAAGGTTACGGAGTATAAAGGAAAAGTTTCAGTATCAGATATAAAAAAAGGTCTTAACTGTATAAAAAATGCAGGTGAGTATTTGGGTAAAGGAAATATAATTTACCGTGCTCTGTTAGACGGCATCAATAAGGAACTCAATACAGATATCGAAGAAGCCTTTAATGATGAATATGTGTTCGAGGCGTTTTTAGCAGAGGCTATAATTCAGAATTTAATTATGGGCTTATATGTAGATATTACGGATGTGAAAAACAACTTTAAACACGAGCATTTCAAGAAAATTGTTTTTGATTACTGTAACAGACACGGAATAAAATAAAAAAATACTACCCACCTTTTTCGGCGGGTAGTATTTCATTTCCATATCTCTTTTATCCGAAATTACACATTGAGAATTGTGAATTGCTAATCAATCAGCCTTAACCGTAAACTTTCCCTCTATCGTCTCACCTGTTTTTGCATAGGGACTTACAGCGGTTATCTTCACACTGTATTCGCCCTCTTCCTGTACACCGGCATCGACGAACATTCCGTCTTCGATAGCACGGACATATCGGGAAATAACTGAAGAGCAGAAAA
The DNA here is from genome assembly GCA_937901145.1 of uncultured Clostridia bacterium. Taxonomy (GTDB): domain Bacteria; phylum Bacillota; class Clostridia; order Oscillospirales; family Acutalibacteraceae; genus UBA6857. Next base: position 8,651 of record CALCHE010000015.1, on the reverse strand, counting down.
CTGTCTTGCCGTCAGAATTCTTTACGGTGATGTTATAGCTTGCCGCATCATAGTAGCCCCTGGCGGCGGGAAATTCGATATAAAGCTCACCCTGAGGGCCGAAGCCGCCTTCGATTTCACCCTCTGCGAAGGTAGGCTTGGTGTCGAGGGATTTACTGTTACCCCAGGTGTAGAACTTCTCACCGAGAGGAAGATAGTAGTCGTTTTCGGGGTAGAACATATCGAGGAAGGCATCGAAGACTCTGATTCTTACGTTGCCGTGAGCATCCACCTCTACTATTTCATAGCTCGCTGAGGGGATGGTGGTGCCTGCGTTGCCGTCGATGTAGTTTACGTTACCCTCGAGACCTGTGATACCGCCTGTACCCATAGCCGTGAATTTACCCTGATGGATGGAACGCGGATCGGAAGCGTTATAGTGTGAGTGACCCGAAAAGTCGATAACCTGAGGATAATCCTTCAGAGCAAGACTGATTTTGATTTCGCTCCAGTTTATACTGCCGTAAACGGTAAGGGTGGGGTGGGGATGCTGATAAACGAAAATGGGCTTGTCGCCTGTGTCGGCTACTGCTTTGTCCAGCTCAGCCTTCAGCCACTGAATTTTTTCGTCGGAGTAGTTTTCATCCTTGTCCGAATAGGAAAGTCCGATGAAATGGTAGCCGTTTATTATTTCGTGGGTGTCGAAGCTTTCGCTGACATATTTTCTGTAGTTGTCGAAGGCGTTGATGCCCTCGGTTTCTCTTTCCTCGATGAATTCGTGGTTACCCATACAGTTAAGGTGCTTCGTGTCTCCCTTAAGCTCCTCGGAGACGATTTCAGCATACATTTTGTATTCCTTTTCTCTGCCCCATTCTGTAAAATCACCGCAGACCATAACAGCATCGAGATTTTTATATACCTTGCTTTCTTTACTGTATTCGTAGCTCTGTGTGAAAAACTCACGGAACTCCGTAGCATTTACGTCGTCCTCTTCTCCGTTTAAATGCACATCGCTGCACACAGCAAATCTCAAAACGGGCTCGAAGTCCTCGGGCACCTCAGGCGGTGTTTTGCCTGTACCGGTACCGATGGAAATAACGCTGAAAAATGCCGTGAAAAGCATGGTCATAAATTTTCCGAAAAGGTTCGCACCTAACATTTTAATCATATCTTACACTCCTTTTAATCTTAAGCCTTTGGGATAATGATTTTTACCTCTGCCCGAAACTACCTTGATTCCGCCTATGGGACAGGAGTTAACGGTAACTACTGCCCAGCCGTTATCCGTATCAGCTGTGATTTCCTCTCCGCGAAGATATTTCATCAGCTCAGGTGAATCCGCTTCAAGGTCGATTTTTCTTTTGAAATCCTTACCCATAGCCATAAAGAACTGATGATGGGGAAGGATGTAATTTTTCTTTATCTCACCCACAGTCACACCGCAGGAAAAATAGGCGTCGGGTACGGAAAATTCGGGAGTAAAATAATTCACTCTGTCGCCGTTTATGATGACATTATTCTTATCGTATTCAGTCAGAGCTGAGTCAAGAAAATCCGTTACCACAGGGTTTTCCTTTACCTTGGCTTTCTTTATGTATGTCTTTCCCTGTGAGGACTCTACGGTGCTTTTCAGCACAGCCATAAACTGACCCTCACCTTTACTTTTATGAGGGTAAAATCTGCGGCAGTAATGAATGTTTTCCGTCTCACATCCGTCGAATCTGATTCCGTCACAGGTGCTTTCTCTGACTCTCGGTGTGGCTTCTTTAAGCTCGAATTCGGGATATTTTCTGAGAAAGGAGTCGATGACCGTTTCATTTTCCTCGAGGGAAAAGGTACAGGTGGCATAGATTATGTATCCGCCGTCTTTGAGAAGTCGGACGGCGTTATCGAGAATTCCGAGCTGTCTTTCTGCACAGAGACGGACATTTTCCTCGCTCCATTCGCTGACGGCTATTTCCTCCTTACGGAACATTCCCTCACCGCTGCAGGGAGCGTCTACCATAATGAGGTCGAAATCCTTACCGAAAAGCCGTGTCAGCTTTTCAGTGTCAGCACAGGTAGTGATAACATTTCTCAGACCGAGTCTTTCGATATTACCTGTAAGTATCTTACAGCGGGAGGGAATAATCTCATTTGAGACGAGAACACCCTTTTCACCGAGCTTGTTTTTCAGCTGAGTACTTTTTCCACCCGGTGCGGCACACATATCGAGCACTGCCCAGTCAGGCTGAATATCCACACATTCGGCAGGTGCCATAGCCCCCGGCTCCTGAACATAAATCATACCTGCGTGATGGAAGGGGTGGTTCCCTATTTTGTCATAGGTGAAATAAAAGCCGTTGTCGCAGTAGGGTATCTTTTCGTGGGGGAAGGGGCATATTTTTTCGAAATCCTCCACGCTTATTTTATCGGTATTCACTCGGAATGCTCTGACGGGAGCTTCGGTGAGAGCCTTTTCGTATTTTTCATAATCCTCGCCGAGCAGTCTTTGCATTCTCTCTTTATATTTTTCAGGTAAATTAATCATTGTCGTCACCGTTTAATCTCATTTCTGTGTGAAGCATACACATTCCCATGGCAGTAATAGTAGCCGTTTCAGTGCGCAGTATACGGCTTCCGAGGGAAATTACCTTGCCGCCTGCCGAAAATGCCTTTTCCACTTCCGCTTCTTCGAAGCCGCCCTCGGGACCTATCAGAATACCCACCGATGAGCCTTTCTTTATAAGTGAGAGAGCTTCTATCGTAGCCTCCATACCTCTTTTGCTTTCATAGGGTACGAGGAAAAGGTCGAGGTTTTCTGCTTGCTTCATCGCTTCGGAGTAGGATAGGGGAAGACTTATTTCGGGTACGATGGTTCTTTTGCTCTGCTTGGCGGCACTTTCGGCTATAGCCTGCCAACGTGAAGTTTTGGCTTTTTTCTTTTTATCGTCGAGCTTTACCACACAGCGGTTCATTTCTACGGGTATTATCTTATGTACACCCAGCTCGACGGTTTTCTGGATAATAAGCTCCATTTTGTCGCCCTTGGGAAGTCCCTGAAAAAGATAAAGCTTCACAGGTAATTCCGTATCCTGAAAGTTCTCTTCGATAATCTCAGCTATGGCGAAATCATTTTCACATTCACTGAGGGCGCACAGATGGCTTTTACCCTCACAGGAAACTAAAAAGGTGTCACCCTTTTTCATACGAAGCACATTTTTTATATGGTTACAGTCAGGACCTGTCAGATGAAAGGTGTCGCCCTGTCTGTTTTCTTCGCTTGCAAAAAAATTAAACATATAATCACTCCATTTTCTTGATTATATCAAAATAAAATCTCTTTGGCAATACAGAAAAATTTCTTTGAAGGATTTTGTTTATTTTTCTCCATTGTCTTTACAGCGTTATTTCTTTATGGTAGACTAAAGAAAATATCACTTCGGTATTTTAATTAGTGAAGATATGGAGAAAATCTGATGAAAGCAAAAATTACACTCGCACCCGAGTTTAAAATCGGAGAAATCGACAGAAGAATTTACGGCTCCTTTATCGAGCATTTAGGCAGAGCTGTTTACGGCGGTATTTACGAGCCGGGTCATCCCACAGCCGATGAGGACGGATTCCGTAAGGATGTTATAGATATGATAAATGAGCTGAATGTACCCATCGTCCGTTATCCCGGCGGTAACTTCGTTTCGGGCTATAACTGGGAGGACGGTGTGGGACCCGTGGATAAAAGACCTCCGAGACTTGATCTCGCCTGGGGTGTTACGGAGCCTAATAAGTTCGGTACTGATGAATTTATGAAATGGTGTAAAAAGGCAGGCACATCACCCATGATGGCGGTTAATCTCGGTACGAGAGGCCCCGATGAGGCAAGAGCACTGGTGGAATACTGCAACCACAAAAGCGGCTCAAAGTACGCTGATATGCGTATAGCGAACGGCTACAAGGACCCCTGGGGTGTAAAGCTCTGGTGTCTGGGTAACGAAATGGACGGACCCTGGCAGATGTGTGCTAAAACGGCACAGGAATACGGCAGAACAGCCAATGAAGCGGCTAAGCTTATGAAGTGGGTGGACGACTCCATCGAAACCGTGCTTTGCGGTTCATCGAGCAGATATATGCACACCTTCGGTGACTGGGAGCAGAAAACTCTCGAGCTTGCCTATGATAATGTGGACTATGTTTCTCTGCATCAGTATTACGATAACCACAGAGGTGACACAGCCTCTTTCCTTGCCAAAAGCTTAGAGCTCGACGAATTCATTTACAGTGTTATCTGTATCTGCGATTTCGTTAAGGCAAAGAAACGCTCAAAGAAAAAGATTAATCTTTCCTTCGACGAATGGAATGTATGGTATCATTCAAACGGCGCACCCTTCGAGAAATGGTCTACCGCACCCGATCAGTTAGAGGATATTTATAATTTCGAGGATGCTCTCGTAGTAGCCTGTATGCTCATTACTCTTATGCGCCACGCGGACAGAGTGAAGATAGCCTGTCTTGCTCAGCTGGTGAATGTTATCGCACCTATTTTTACCAAAACAGGCGGAGGAGCCTTCCGTCAGACTATTTTCTATCCCTTTAAGGAGATGTCGATGCACTGCACAGGCACGGCTCTTAAGCCCATTATCACCTGCGGAAAGTACGACTGTAAGGATTACACCGATGTTCCCTTCCTGGAGGCAGTGGCATCCTATGATGAGGAAAAGGGTGAGGTGGCAGTGTTCTGCGTAAACCGCTCACTTGACGAGAATATGGAGCTGGATATTTCTCTTCTCGACTTCGAGGGCTACAAGCCTTATGCCTTCGAGTCTATGGACGGATATAATGTTCTCGACGAAAACACCTTCGATGATGAAAAGGTAAGAATGCACTCAAATGCTCTTCCCGTTCTCGACGGCAAGACAGCTTCTGCACTTCTCAAGCCTCTTTCATTCAACGTTATCAGATTTAAAAAAGCATAAATCAAACATTGTATGGCGGGATTACTCATCCCGCCTTATTCTTTTATTGTCTGATGTGTTGTTTTATACCGTAGGGGCGATCATCGGTCGCCTTCTGCATAAAGATTTTTCACTCCGCTTAAAATGACAGGGCAGGAACTCCCTCTGTCAAATTACCGCAAATGTAGGGAACAGTCTTGACCGTTCCGACCCGAATGTTTAACAAAACTTTTTATGCACTATTGCTTCGCAGAGGTACTTTTGTCGCTACAAAAGTACCCAAAAAAGCTTTTTTGGATGCTGAAAATGTACGACTCGTCGGATGCGAAGAACAGATGTTTCGCAATAAGGTCTGATAAATTTATTTATGTTTCTTCCTTAGTCTGCCGTAGTACTTTATTTTATGTACTGCACTACCGAAAATCAGAGTTCGCACCGCAGGTATGTTTCCGTTTCTCCATCTTCCGTAGGGTTTTCCCGCGGTTCTCTTTTATGCCCGCACCAAGATGCGTACAAAGCTTTTCCGAACTGCTCTACTGAAACCATCGGTTAAACGTGGGGAAAAACGTGCGGATAAAACAAACTCGAGCTTTCGGATTTATAGGGGTACTCCTTTAACTGAACGGTGCGGTATAATTTTCCGTAGGGACATGGCGTGCCGTGTCCGAATTTTCACCGCAACCTTACGGTAAACCGTAGGGGCGATCATCGGTCGCCTTCTGCATAAAGATTTTTCACTCCGCTTAAAATGACAGGGCAGGAACTCCCTCTGTCAAATTACCGCAAATGTAGGGAACGGTCTTGACCGTTCCGTGCTTCCCGATATGTGTTGATAAATAAAAATAATCGTTTTAACATTTTATCTTGACCGTAACAGTCGTAAGTGATATTATAATATAGTAAAGCATTAAAACTTTATAAAAATAAAAAGGAGATGTTATTATGAAGAAAATTATTGCTCTTATTCTCGTGGCAGTTTTAGCTTTCGGAACCTGTGTTCCCGCTTCTGCAGGTCTTTTTGATAAAACTGCTTCTATCCGTCTCATTGTTCCCGAAAACTGGGAAATGGAAATCGGTGACAGCAGAAGTGTAGACTGTGCCGCACAGAACACGAGTAACTACGTGCAGTGGACTGCAGAGCCTGCAGATGTGGCAAAGGTGGACGAATTCGGCAGAGTTACCGCACTGAGTGAGGGTACGGCAACCATCACCGCAGTGAATGCCGAAGGCTGTACATCAAGTGTAACTCTTAAGGTAGTTTCCGAGGCTACTAAGAGCGACGTGAAAAAGACTAAGATTGACTATCAGGGTGAGGCTGTAGCTGAAAACGAAACCTTACAGAAAATAGTCACCAGATATGAAATCGGCAGCAAGGATGTTCCCGATGAGATAACTGATAAAGCTGATTATGCTGCAGCACAGACCGCTACCACTGCTGACGGTGCAGTATGGACAGTAACTGATTATGGTGTACTCCGTACAGACGAAAATGCTCTCAACGAAAGAGATAAATTACAGCGCTTTATGGGTGACAGATATTTCTTCTCAGCCGATACCACCGACGGTAAGGTTTTAGCTATCTTCCCTGACGGCAAAAACGGTATCTGGACAGTAATGGCAGAGGGCTACACCCACATCGAAATGCTCGACATTGACGGTACAGATAAGGCCGCTATGATGAGCGAAAATACACAGAAATATGTTTCCAGAAGAGGTATGGTTTCCGAGGCATTCCTTATTGACGGTGAATGGGTACCCAATGAAAGCGATAACGACGGTCTGTGGACATCTATGTACGGTGCAGGTGAGCTGATGAGATATGCAGTTCTCCGTGACGATCCCACCGCTACCAAGGAAGAAATCGAAGCAGCACGAAAGACCGCTACTCTTGCCACAGAGGCAGTAGTATTCCTTACTTATATCTCTATGCGTAACGGCACTACCGAAAGCTATGTCAGAGCACAGAGAAACGGTGGCGTTACCGACTACGATAAGGGTAAATATTATACCCCCGGTGCACTCATTGAGGGCGGTAACTACGGACAGAATGTTCCCTTCGAAAGCCCCGCTGCTATGTTTAATAAAATGAATGCCAAATATATGCTTTACGGTATTCCCTCCTACATCCAGGACGATGACGGTCATCTTGCCGTAGAGGACAGCGCATCATGGGTAGACACTACTACCGATGCCGCCAAGGATACAGACTATGCCAAAAGAACCCGTTTACTCGAGGGCTTCTGGGCCAGAACCTACTCCTTCAAGGACGAAAATAATGACTATGACGGCTATGCTTACTGGACTCATAACGGTGACGGTACAGCTACAGGCATTTCTACCAAGAAAAACTCCGACGGCTCAGATTATCTTCTCCACTACGAAAACTACCGCGGTCTGAAGGTAGACGCTACCAAGGAAATTCCCGAAAGATTATGGAACGACCTTATCGGACCCGACCGTAAGGTAGAGGACATCTTCTACAAGGGTGATACAAGTGCCGATGAGGTTATCGGTCATCTCTTCCTTTACAAATTAGCTTATGACATTTTAGGCGAAGAGGATCCCGAGCTCGCAGAGCTTATCGTAAATGCCGTGGATAAATTCGCACAGCATCTGGTAGACAACAGCTACTGTCTCGTTGACGGTTCAGGTCAGCCTACCACCTGGGGTAAATTCTCCAGAACCTACCTTCATAACGGTCAGGTTTTAGGCGGCGCACCTCTTCAGACTCTCGTTTGTCTGAATGTATTCAAGCTCGCTCATTACCTCACAGGTAAGCAGAAGTGGGAGGACGAATACAGAATGGCAGCACTCGATGACCAGTATCAGTATGCCAAGATTATGACTCAGGAAAAGGAAAGATATGAGCTCTGCGTTCTCGAATTCGCGAACAGTGTATCTCCTGTTTTAGGCTTCATTCTCCGCCCCTTAGTAGGCACTGAAATGTTCAAAACCTTAGTCAGAATCATCCTTAACTACTCCGACGAAGAAATGGCTATGCTCGGCTATTACCTTCTTTTCCAGATGGAAGACGATGAGGAGCTTTTAGGCTACTACAGAGAAGGTCTTGCTGACTGGTGGTACTCGATGAGCTTCAGCGAAAATGCTCTCTGGTACTATATTTATCAGCTGGCTTATCCCGAAGGCGAAATGACCGACGTTTACGGTAACAGCCTTACAGAGACAGCATCCTGGGTTCTTTCCCGTCATCCTATCGATACCAGACGTTATCTCGCTACTAACTCAAACAGAGACGATATCGCAGAGCTTGATCTCGACGATGTAGGCATCGGCGGAACAAGTGAGCTTTCCTTCGACCTTACAAAGAAGGTTCCCTTATTCTGGAGCTCCGACAATAACATCCTTAAGCTCATCGGTATGGTTCTCGCTCTCGGTAAGCTCGAGTGGGCAGTAGCTCCCGCTGACGAAAGATCCATGCATAAGTATAACGGCTCAACCTACGAAATGGATAACAACCATAATCCCAACGAAATGGAAGGCTCGACAACTTATACACTTCCTTACTGGATGGGCAGATATCACGGAATGCTTAAATGAATGCAGAATGCAGAGTGCAGAACGCAGAATGGCGTGTAAGACTTCGGAAAGGAAGAAAAGATATACCGCTTTTTAAACGCTAAGTGATAAACGCAAAACGCTAAACGGGCGTGTAGTGCTTCGGGAATCTGTAAATGATTCACCGCTAAATTGACAAATCGTAGGGACATGGCGTGCCGTGTC
>CALCHE010000014.1 GCA_937901145.1 uncultured Clostridia bacterium | reverse complement strand
CCTTATAATCATTGGCAAGATATGAAGCCGCCTCGGCAAGAGAGTTTTTATCTCCACCGTTTCCGTGAATGAGAATGAGAGGATAGCCCTCCTTACCGTAAACAGCATAGTGCATTTTCACCTCGCTGAGCTGAACGTCTGCCTCCGTAAACTCTGTCACGGGTGAGGGTACGGCTGAGGTATCGAGGGTAATCAGATTATGCTCCTTTGACGCGTCACGGACTGCCAGCTTCCATCCTGCCACACCGATAGCCGTGGCAAGTGCCACACAGCCTGCGGCTACGAGAAGCTTTTTACCTTTTTTCATTTTCTTTTCTCCCCTTTTTCAGGAATCAGAAAGATAAACACAAGTGAAGATGCCAGAAGAAGCATCGGATAGAAAAGATTTTTTATAATAGCGAATGCCGAAAGCTCATGGCCGAGAGTGCTTACAGCTGAAAGAGCGACAAGTATCTGTGCACCGTAAGGCAGAAAGCCCTGTGCGATACAGGAGAAGGTGTCGAGAATGGAAGCCGTCTTTTTATTTGAAATACCGTACTCTCCTGCCATTTCGGCGGCGATAGGATTAGCCATAACGATAGCAACGGTATTATTAGCCGTAGCTATATCCATAAGTCCTACTAAAATGCCGATGCCGAGCTGACCACCCTTTTTGCCACGGAAGACACGGCGGATACCTGAAAGCAGCGCCTCGAAGCCTCCGTTATGTTTGATGAGAGCACCGAGACAGGCCACGAGAACAGCTACCATAGATGTCTCAAACATACCCGATGCACCAGCACCCATATTACCTACAAGGTCAACAAAGGTTACGTTTCCTGTAGCGAGCATAATTACAGAACCCGAAACAATGCCGATAATCAGGGTAAGGAAAACATTTATACCGATTATGCCGCTTATAAGAACGAGAATATACGGGATAATCTGAATGAGATTATATTCATTACTGATGCTTTCAGCGATATTCGCCTTCATAGAAAGAACGAGAATAAGTATGATAGTAATCACGGCTGCAGGGACTACGATAGCCACATTGGTGCGGAACTTATCTTTCATTTCACATCCCTGACCGTTACAGGCAGCGATAGTGGTATCAGAAATGAAGGAAAGATTATCACCGAACATGGCACCGCCAACTACAGTACCCACACACAGAGGGAGAGAAAAACCTGAACTCTGTGAAAGCGCCACAGCGATGGGAGTAATAAGAGTGATGGTGCCTACAGAAGTACCCATGGCAGTGGAAACGAAGCAGCTTACGATGAAGATAACCACCACGGCAAGTCTTGGCGGAGTGACGGAAAGCATAAAATAAGCCACACTTTCAGCTGAGCTTCTGCCTACCACACCCACAAAGATACCTGCGAGCATAAAGATAATGAGCATAGTGATAATGTTTTTATCACCTGCGCCCTTACCCATTATTTCGAATTTTTCATCGAGAGAAACTCCCTTTGTCTGCAGTACAGCCACAAAAAGAGCTACGAGGAAGGCCACAACTACAGGCACACTGTAAAAGCCCATAGGAATTTTCATCACATATTCGAATATCA
>CALCHE010000013.1 GCA_937901145.1 uncultured Clostridia bacterium | reverse complement strand
ATCACTATTCGACGCAGACGAAGATAGCTTGTATCTTATTCGGGTACAGGCTTAATTTGCTATGTGCCCGATAAAGTGATAAAGAAAAGTTTACCTTTTACATTACTGTTAACGGCATATAGCTGTTGACAGTATTTTTTATTCTTATTTCGGAGGTTATTATAAATGAACAATTTTAAATATAAAACATTATTCGCTGCAATTTCAGAACAAACAGACTTACCTAAAGATGCAGTAATTGCGGATTTAGGATGCAAGGATGCAACATTTCTTTTGGCTTTTCAAGAAGCCTTCCCTACTAAAATCAAGTCAGCTATAGGAGTAGATATAACTGATAAATGGTTTAAGAATGTTAAATATAAAAAGCCGATAAAGCTTAAGGTTATGAATTGCTCAAAGAAACTGAAATTTTCAGATAATACTTTTGACTTCGTTTTCACAAAGGATATGTTCGAATGTGTGACGGATAAGGCTTTTTTGGTCAACGAGATTCACAGAATTCTGAAGCCGGGCGGTGTAGTGATATGCGTAAACTGTGATTGGGATAGTATTTCGTATAACGGTGAAAATAAGGAGCTTATTAGTAAGACTGTTCACGCCTATGCTGTGACAAAACAACCTTGGATGGATGATCTTGACAGCTGGATCGGCAGAAGAATGTACGGATTTTTTAATAAAAGCAAATTATTTGAAAGCTCCGTAAGTATGCATAATGTCGTCGAAACCGAATATGCAGAAGGTACGTTCGGATATGATCTAAGTCGGGATATCGCCTGGCTTTACGAAGAAAATACGGGAGGTCTCAGTAAAGAAGAATATGATGAGTTTATAGAAAATCTGAAGTCAGCTCAAAAGGAAGGTCAATATATTTTCTCGAAGCCTTATTATATTTATAAGGGTATAAAAAAATAAGGAGCTGTCATCGACAGCTCCAACTGATATTTATCTCTTAAAAATAATCAGCAACTACGAAGGTCATTCTTTCCTGAATGCTTTCATTGCCGTGACCGGTTTTTATACCGCCGTGGTCGGATGTGATGATAACGAGCCATTCTTCCTCAGCAAAGGTGCTTCTGCTCTTCATAGCGTCGATAATCTGCTTTGCATAGCTGTCCTGACGTCTGAAAGCATCCTTGTATTCGGGGTTGTTGAATGTAAAGCCTTTGTTGTGACCTGTAGAATCGGTAGGCTCTAAGATAGAGAAAATAAAGTCTGAGCATTCGACTCTGCCGAGTTCTTCCATAGTGTAGTTGAAGCTCGCTTCGTCATTCTCACATTTTACGAAATTTACAGGGAGAGTGTTTGCTTCGCAGTACTCTTTTTCGGCAAGATAAGTGGCTTTTTTGCGGTCAAAATGTCCTGCCCATCTGGTAATAAAGGAAGCATTGGCGATAATTTTGTCTTCGGTAAGAGAGGTTAAAAGAGTTTTCGTTTCCATATCCTTGGTGATGTCGTTACCTGTTATGCCGTGAACATCAGCCCACACACCTGTAAGGATAGAGCACCAGCCGGGAGCTGTAGAGGTGTCCTGAGTGTTCTTTTCGGGATAATTTACACCGCCGCAGTAGGCAAGATTAAGAGCTGCACCGTTATCGATAAGAGCTTTTATTCCGCTTTCACCGTCTTTGATTTCTGCCAGAATGTCGGCACGGCATCCGTCATAACCGATAAGAATAGCCTTCTTTACGGTTTTACCCTTAGCCAGAGGCGAACGGAAATGATCATCGATAAGGGTGTAAATATCTGTCTGAGGGATAGCTGTTTCTACGGTGTTTTTGTAGCCGACTGCCGCTACGTTCTGTCTGTAGAATTCCTCGGTATCCGCTGAATCTCTTTTGTATCCGCTGGTTTCAGAGACGAGAAATATGCCGAGACCTGCAGCTGCAGCTACTAAAATAACGGTGAGTATGATAATGAGTGTCTTCTTTTTGTTCATTTTGATTTCTCCTTTTTATTTATACTGATAAACTCTTACATAATCCACGATGAATTCTGCAGTATCTCCGGGCTTCATATTCATTTTTCCTGTTCCGTGACGATCAGCGTCGGCTATACCGTTTTCGCCTGCAACCTCACAGGAGAGGAGAAGATATTCGGGATTCTGCGATACACCGCCTGTGGAAAGTCTGCCTGTTTCTACACCGTTTATGTAGAAAATATATTCGTTTTCATTCCATTCAAGGCCGTATGTATTGAATTCCTCATAGGGATTATTTGAAAACCATTTTCCGATGCTGTCACCCTTATGTTCTTCACCGTATCCGTCATAGTGTATACCGCTTATGATACAGTCACCGAAGCCATAGGGTACATCCTTGTAGTACATTGACTCGAAAATATCGACTTCTGTTCCGTCCTTTCCTGAGCCGTCAACCTTTTCTACATTCTTATTCATCATCCAGAAGGCAGACCACATACCTGATGATTTGGGCAGAATAGCACGGCATTCATAGTAGCCGTAAAGAAATTCCTTCGTTCCCTGACCTGTGATGCAGCCTGTGTACCAGCCTTCTCCGTAAAGGTCGGTTTCACCGCGTGATTCGAAATAGTTTTTGTACTTTTCGGGGACGGGAAGACCGTTTTCATAATATGCAGTGGTGATGGTGAGGTTTCCGTTTTCCACCTTTACCATATCCTCGTGCCAGTAACCGCCTTTTCTTTCTGTCTCCCACCAGTTATACTGCCATTTGCTTTTGTCGAGACTGTCACCGTCAAATTCGTCAGACCAGACGAGTTCGAATCTTGAGTCAAGATTAAGATTCTGCCCCTTTGGTATAGACGGAAGGCTGAAAAAGCCGGGTAATGAAGGTGAGATAGCCATAAGTGCCGCGACTAAAACCCGGATGAATTTAGATAGTATCTGTGCCATAGTTATTTTCTCCTTTTTACTATTAGTATAATTATATCAATTGTAATATGGTATGTCAAATTATTTTGCTTTTAAGAAGTATTGAATATTTTATTCGGGTATGTTACTATGTTTAAGGGAATATGAAAAAAACAGAGGTGAAAACAGTGTATAATGTTGTTCTTGTAGCTGTCGCACTACTGCCTGCAGTATTTTTATGTTTTTA
>CALCHE010000012.1 GCA_937901145.1 uncultured Clostridia bacterium | reverse complement strand
GTTGCTCTCAGAAAAAAATCCGCTTTATGGCAGAACAACAGGCATCTATAAGATGTTGCCGATGCCGTATTATGATGCAATCAAGTTTTTGCCTGAGTTTTCTTATGAAGACAAACTTATTGCATATTCCATACTTGGAGGCATTCCTCATTATTTAAAGCAATTTAATTCCAAAAAGACTCTTAAAGATAATATAATAGACAAAATTCTTACCAAGGGTACTGTCTTGTATTCTGAAGTTGAATTTCTTTTAAGACAAGAGCTTAGAGAAACATCTATTTACAATACAATCATTGAAGCTATTGCTTTAGGCAATACAGCATTTAATGAGATACTGACAAAAACCGGTATTGAAAAAAGCAAGTTGAGTGTTTATCTTAAAAATCTTATTGAGCTCGGTATTGTTGAAAGAGAATTTTCGGTTCTGGCAAGTGCTAAAGAGCATGCAAGCAGCAGTAAGGGTTTGTATAATCTTACGGATAATTATTTCAGGTTCTGGTATGCCTTTGGATATTCAAATCTGTCTGAGCTTGAAAATGATGATGCTATCGGTGTGTGGGAAGATTATATTGCAAATTCACTTCACGATTTTGCATCGAAATCCTTTGAAAAAGTCTGTATTGATTATATGTATAATATGAATAAGCAAAGGATGTTACCATTTAGATTTTCAAAAATTGGGCGTTGGTGGGGAATGGTTACAAAAGATATTGAAGGTAAAAAGGTAAGTCAGGCAGAAGAAGTTGATATACTTGCCACGGACAAGAATGAAAATAAATATATATTGGGCGAATGTAAATTTCGTAAGGAACTGTTTGATAATGCTGAACTCAGAAAATTAAGAGCAAAAATTAAATTCAGTGAAGAAATGTATTATTATTTGTTTTCTATGTCAGGTTTTACTGATGCAGTTATTGAAAAATCTAAAACGGATAAAAATCTATTTTTGGTAGACATCGGAAAAATAATAAATGATGTTGTTTAATTTTCATTTTGCAGATCATTATGAAAATTATAGGTTATAAAAACTTTTTTGATATAAATATAACAGAGGTAATATTATGCTGAACTATCAGAGCTTATCTGCAGAATTAACTGAACAGGTATTAACTGACAGAAAAAACGGTACTTTGCCTATGGTAGGGTTTGACGAAACTAATACCATCCGAAGAAACAATCAAAGAGATAAAGCTAATGTAATACGAACGGCATTTGTACGTGATATTGATAAAATAATGCACTGCCCTTATTATAACCGTTATGCTGATAAAACGCAGGTGTTTTCTTTCTATAAGAATGATGATATCACTCGCAGAGGTCTGCATGTCCAGTTGGTTTCACGTATTGCAAGAACAATAGGTAAGGCGCTTAATCTGAATCTTGATTTGATTGAAGCGATTGCACTTGGCCACGATATAGGACATACACCCTTCGGTCACGCGGGTGAAAGGTTTCTTGATGAGTTGCTTTTTGAACACACCGGCAGGCATTTCAGCCACAATATACACTCCGTACGTGTGCTTGACAGTATTTATCCTTATAACATAAGCCTACAGACGCTTAACGGCATTGCAGCCCACGACGGCGAGATGGAACTGTCAGAGTATTATCCGAAAGCACTGGATGATTTTGAAACTTTTGATGCACAGATCGAGGCATGCTACACTGATAAATCTAATGTAAAAAAGCTTGTGCCGGCTACTTTGGAAGGCTGCGTAATGCGGATTTCTGATATAATTGCATATCTCGGTAAAGACCGTCAGGATGCCGAAAAAGCGCAGCTTATCAACAACAAGGATTTTGAACCAAGTGCGATTGGTACATATAACGCAGAGATAATAAACAATCTCATTGTGAATATTATCGAAAACAGTTACGGAAAGCCTTATATCAAAATGGATGAAAATCATTTTGAGGCTCTGAAAAAAGCGAAAGCTGACAATTATATGCTGATATATAAAAATGATTCTGTAAATGATGTTTTGCAGAATACCGTAAAGCCGATGATGTCAGATGTTTACGCGAAACTACTTGATGACCTGATTAAAGGGAATCTTGCTTCACCGATTTTTAGTCACCATATTGATTATGTAAATAGTGCACATTATGCCCGCAGTATACCGTATGAGTCAACTGAACCCAATCAGATTGTTACTGATTATATCGCGAGCATGACGGACGATTATTTTATCGATCTTTATGAGTATCTGTTTCCTGGTAGCGACAAGAAAATTACCTATAAAGGCTATTTTGATTAATGCTTTGAAGGGTGCGTTTTTGCGTGTATCGGGAGAGCGCTTGAATGGCATTCAAGAGGTCAAGAGTTCGATCCTCTCCGTCTCC
>CALCHE010000011.1 GCA_937901145.1 uncultured Clostridia bacterium | reverse complement strand
ATATGGCTGTTACTCCCTGGGGTGACCTTTATCCCTGCCATCAGTTCGTAGGTGAAGAGAAATATAAGCTCGGTGACGTATGGAACGGTGTGACAAATACCGACATACAGAATGAATTCGCTGAGTGTAATGTATATACCCGTGAGGAATGCCGTAACTGCTGGGCGAGACTTTACTGCTCAGGCGGATGTGCCGCTAACGCTTACCATGCCACAGGCAGTGTGAAGGGTATTTACAAAACAGGCTGTGAGCTTTTCAAAAAGAGAATGGAATGTGCCATTATGCTCGAAGTAGCCAAAACATTAGGAGACGAATAATGAAAACTCCCCTTAATGATTTTTTAGAAGAATATGTAAAAGAGAATAAAACACGCTTTCATATGCCCGGTCATAAAGGTCGGGCATTTATCGGTTCTGAGCAGTATGACATAACCGAGGTGGAGGGTGCTGATGTGCTTTACAGCGCTCGGGGCGTTCTGAAGGAGAGTATGGAAAACGCATCCTGTCTTTTCGGTACGGCGAAAACTCTTTACAGCACCGAAGGCTCTTCACTTTCTATCCGTGCTATGGTTTATCTTATTAAGCTTCACGCTCTTAATGAGGGCAGAAAGCCGAAAATAACAGCTTTCCGTAATGCTCATAAAACCTTTATCACTGCCTGTGCTCTTACAGGTGTAGAAACAGAGTGGCTTTACGGAAGTGAAAACAAGGGTATAACCTGCTGTGATATTTCTGCTGATGAGGTGAAAGCTTATTTTGACAGCACCGAAGAGCTTCCCGCTGCTCTTTATGTGACCTCGCCCGACTATCTCGGTAATATGGCTGACATAAAAGGCCTTTCTGCTGTCTGTGAAGAAAAGGGGATAATTCTCGCTGTGGATAATGCTCACGGAGCTTACCTGAATTTTTTGCCCGAAAATCTGCATCCCATTCATCTGGGTGCACACATCTGCTGTGACTCGGCACATAAAACTCTTCCTGTTCTCACGGGCGGAGCTTATCTGCATATTTCTCAGAAGGCTCCCGACATTTTCGCTGAAAAGGCTGAATACGCTCTGTCTCTTTTCTCGTCCACCAGTCCTTCTTATCTCATTCTCCGCTCTCTGGACAAGATTAACGGCTTACTTTCTGCTGAGTACAGCGAGTCTCTCACTGAGTTTACGGAAAAAGTGCAGTGCCTTAAGGAAAATCTTGTCTCAAAGGGCTACAGCTTTATCGGTGATGAGCCATTAAAGCTCACCTTTGACTGTAAAAAATACGGCTATAAGGGAACGGAACTTGCGGAATATTTATATGCTAATAATATAGTATGTGAATTTGCCGATGAAGATTATACTGTGCTGATGCTTACGGACAGTAATACCGATGATGAACTCGAAAATCTTCAGAATGCACTTTTCCGCCTTCCTTGCAGAACAGTAATCGAGGAAGAGCCTCCGGAAATTACACCGCCGGAAAGAGTTATACCTATTTCTGAATGTATTTATCTGCCCACGGAAAAGGTGAAAACCGAGGATGCCCTCGGCAGAGTCTGCGGCAGTATCAATGTCAGCTGTCCTCCCGCCATTCCCATAGTAACAGCAGGGGAACGTATCGGTGAAGCCCAGCTACGACTTCTGAATTACTACGGAGTGGAGAGTGTGGAGGTAGTTTCTTTATCTGAGAAGTAGCCAAGCTTTCCTCTGAGAGGGAGGTGTCAAATGCTGTGCATTTGACGTAGGGAGTCTTTATAACTACGACCACTATGGCCGTAGTTTTCTTTTTGCCTAAAAAATTTCGGATAAAATTGTACAAAAAGCCACACATCAAACCATTGACAAAAACTACCTTTGGATATACAATTATTATGTATAATTAGCTGTATTGTAACTATATGGCTTGAATTGCTGTAAAAGAAAAAAGAACTCTGTACACAGGAAGGTCAGACCTGATGAGTGATTTTTTCTTTAAGGCAAGGATACAATATTTGCCTCCCTTGAAAGGGGAGGGGGACCGCTTCAGCCGTGGAGAGGTCCGAATCCTAAAAGGAGATGATTATAAAAATGAAAAACAAAACATTCAAAAAATCATTATCAGTATTTTTAGCAGTGCTGATGCTGTTGTCTGCCTGGGTGTGGGTACCCGGTGAGCATAACCATGTCAGTGCGGTAGCTTCGAATGTTCGTGGTGTTCCTGCAATCAGAGGTAGTCACTATGCAGGTACGACAGCAGCTTACGGTACACCGGTTTTTGATGGTAACCATGACCGTTGGTATAAATTCCATAATAAAGGTAGCGACTATGTGAAGATTTCTTATCCGTCAGAAATTTACCTCGATAAGAGTGAAACTCTTCAGTCGGCCGGCTATTTCTTTAATGTAGACTGGCATTTTGGTCAGAGTACCGATTACAGAATTCTTATTGGTGCAAATGCTTTCGGACATAATTCACAGTGGTCAGAATATGCGAAGAGTCATACAATGACCAAGATATTCTCAAACTACGGCTTTGATGCCAGTGTTCCGTCGGGCGGTGCCGGAAAAGTTTACAATACAAGTACAGGCGGTACTGATTATGATCTTCGAATTGTAGGTTTCGACCATGCTTCACAGGGTACAGACGGATTTAACTATAATGGTATCAGACATGACAAATATATACTTTTCAGATCTAATAATTCATCTGATCCTAATAAAGCTACAGTTTATCTTATGGGTACTCCCACTACCGATTCTAACTATCTTGGTAAAAGAAGTGAATACAATACTTCCGGCGGTAGCTATTCTTCTTATGGTTGGCAACAGAACTACAGTGGCGGTTGGAAAGAAAACAATAACTCAATGTTTAAACAAAAGAGTTATGACCAAGCTAACGACGGTTGCAGTAGTTATTATGAGGGCCAGTATGCTGAAATGCAGTGGTTTGTAACTCTTTATGATAAATCGGCTCTTGATACAGCTGTGACTACAGCTGATGCTCGTCTTGCTGAAACAAACAAATGGACAGGGGCATCACTTCAGAATTTAAAAAGTGTTCTTAATTCTTACAGAGGCGTTCTTACCACCCGTGCGACTAATCAGAGTACAATTAATAACGCAAAAGAAAAAATCAATGAAGCTATAGATGCTCTTGAACTTCGTGATTTTACAGTTACATTCAATACACTCGGTGGTAGTGCTATCAGCGCAAAAGCATATAAATACGGAGATTATCTTGATAAAATATTCCCTGTTACATCAAAAACAGGCTACACTTTTGATGGTTGGTATGCTGACAATGACGGCGACGGACAGAGAGATGATAATGAATGGGTTACCAATGCAGACGGTAGTCTTGTAAATGCCCTGACAACTTATGAAATTGAGCAGGACTGGACAATTTACCCTCATTGGATACCAAACACGTATGAGATTCTCTATGATAACCTTATTGATTTCAGAAAGTGGAATACCACCACAGCCAGTAACGGTACGATTACAGATGTAACTGAAAATGGTTTCACTCTTACCTGTAATGAAGGTCAGGGAGAGGGGACAAGCTCCTCACCTTATTTTGCAGTAGAGCCGGGCAAGGATTACACCGTAGATATAGACTTTACAGGTGACGCATGGGATGTTTATATCTTTTTCTGTGACGAAAACGGAACATGGATTGATTTTAAAGACGGAGAAACCAACAGATATTCTTCGGGAACAACATGGGACAGCACATTTACAGCTCCGAATAAACCTGAAGTTGTAAAAGCACAGATTCGTGTTGACGCTAACGGCAGTAATAATACTGTAAGATTTGAAAACATCCGTGTTTATGAGGAAGGTAAGGTAGCTGACGGTCTCACATCTTATCCTCTCGGTACGAATGTTACCTATGATGCACAGTACGGATCACTTCCGACTCCTACCCGTGAGGGTTATACCTTCGCAGGCTGGGTTGATGCTTATGGTAATGCTGTAAGTGCTGATACAATTGTAAACACTGCAGCTAATCACACACTTTATTCTACCTGGACTATTAACAAATATACAGTGAAATTCGTCAATGCAGCAGGTACCACCGTTTCAACACAGACTGTCGAACACGGTAAAACACCTACTGTACCTGATGAAAACACAACTGCAAACTATGACAGCACAAATCATTATGCTTATTCATGGCCTGCAGTAAGTGCTGTTACAGGCGATGTAACATATACAGAGATAAAGACTCCTACAGCTCACTCGATGAGCTCAGAAGTAACAACAGATGCTACTTGTACTGCAGATGGTGTAAGAACATACACCTGTTCGGGCTGTGCATATAGCTATACTGAAGCTATCGGTAAAACAGGCCATACTCCCGGTGCAGCAGCAACCTGTACAACAGCTCAGCTTTGTACAGTATGTCAGGCTGTTATTGTAGATAAATTAGGTCACACAGAAGTAGTTGATAAAGCGGTAGAAGCAACCTGTACAGCTACAGGTCTTACAGAAGGTAAGCACTGCTCCGTATGTAATGAGGTTATCGTTAAGCAAGAGACAGTTCCCGCAAGCGGACACACCGAAGCCACAAAAGAAGAAAACCGTAAAGAAGCTACCTGCGGTGCAGACGGTTCTTATGTGCTTGTAACCTACTGTTCAAAATGTAACACAGAAATAAAGCGCGAGGATAAAACTATCCCTGCAACAGGTGAGCATAGCTGGAATGAAGGCGTAGAAACCAAAGCCCCCACCTGTATAACAGCGGGCGTTAAGACTTATACATGTACTGTTTGCGACGGCACAAAAACCGAAGCTATTCCGGCTACAGGCAACCACGTTTACGGTGAATGGTCACAGTTTAATAACGGCACAACCCACAGACGTACCTGTACAGCTGATGTTGATTGTACTGCTTTCGAAGAAGAAAACCATAACTTTAACGGTGCGGTAAAAGCTCTCGACGGTGAAAATTACCACCAGTACAAGTGCGAAAAGTGTGACGCTTACGGCACAAGTGCAGGTATGAACGCTAAAGAAGCCTGCTTCGGTGAAGGAACTGCCTTCGCACAGATAGACGGTGATGCTTCACAGCACAAAGAAACCTGTAAGTGCGGACGCGAAAAGAATGACGGTCACGTTTACGGTAGCTGGTATAAGGATCCCGAAAACAAGACAGACAGTCAGGGCAAAATGTCGCGCGAATGTACAGAATGTAATTATAAGCAGACATCTGACTGTAAATATGATCTGATCGAAACTGTTAATTCAACCTGTACTGTACAGGGTCATAAAACTTATGAATGTAAGGACTGCGGTAACGGTTACAGTGAAATGCTTCCTCTCGCTTCTCATACATCAGGTGAAGTAGAGGTAGAGAATGAAGTAGCTGCTACCTGTGTTACTGACGGTTCTTATGATAAAGTTGTTTATTGTTCGGTAGAAGAATGTAAACAGGTTATTTCAAAGGATACTGTTACAATTCTCGCTCTCAACCACAAGAACAAGGTTCATCATAAAAAGGTTGAAGCAACCTGTGTGGAAACCGGTACAATAGAATACTGGTCATGTCATGACTGCTCAAAGAACTTCAGCGATGCAGATTGTACAGCAGAAGTAACAGACATTACGATTGCAAAAAATGCTGA
Organism: uncultured Clostridia bacterium; assembly: GCA_937901145.1. Taxonomy (GTDB): domain Bacteria; phylum Bacillota; class Clostridia; order Oscillospirales; family Acutalibacteraceae; genus UBA6857. The sequence goes on along the minus strand of CALCHE010000011.1, from coordinate 452 downwards.
AAATCACGTTGAAATTAAAAAAGTAGAAGCAAAGGAACCCTCTTGCACAGAAGTAGGTTACGATGCATACGAATACTGTACAGGATGTACATACACAACTTACACAGAAATTCCCCAGAAGGGTCATACTCCCGTTCCCGGTGAGTACAAGGCTCCCACATGTATCAGTGAAGGCTACGAGGGTGCAACAATCTGTGAAGTTTGTAAGGTTGAGATTACAGCAGGTAAGTATATCGATAAGCTCGCACATGAATTCGGTAACACTCCCGTTCAGGTTATCCCTGAAAACTGTACATATGAAGCAACTTATGTATATAAATGTAAGTTCTGTACAGAAACCAATAAGGTAGGCGGCGAAGCAAAGCCCGAAGGAGATAAGGGTCCTCATACAATAGTTGAACTTGAGAAAATTGAACCCACTTGCGATACAGCAGGAATTTACTCCTACTACT
>CALCHE010000010.1 GCA_937901145.1 uncultured Clostridia bacterium | reverse complement strand
TTGCCTCGGAAAATACTTTCCTCGGTGACCGCCTTCGTAGACTCGGCGGAGATAAGGAACAACCGTGTTATTCTGATATTAATGCTTGCTTTGTCCCGTTCAAAACCACTGTTCCGCATAAATAATCTTTCAGTAGCTCGAAGAGATTAGAGTCAGAAAGGTTGCCCCGTGGCAGGGGCAAAGACAGCCGATAAGGCTTCGGATTTACAGATAGGTTCAATGTATCCTTTATTGCTTTTATGCAGATTAAATAATTATGTAAGGACACTGTGCTGTGTCCGCAAGTTTTTTGCCTCCCTTGCTTTCAGTGGAGGCTCTGCGATGTGGCACCTTCGATGCAATTATATTGGGCGTATGAAATTTCGTTTTTATATTTTCTGAAATCCTCATAAATAATCCTCATCACAGCAGTGCAAAAACCGTCAGTGCCTCCTCGAGAGCGGAGTATTTGCCGTAAAGCTCATCGGTCTTTCCGCTGACACCCATAGCGAAGGCGGGACGGCGATGCTCCTTTATGAACCAGTCGATAATTCCCGAGTGACAGGTAGATGTACCCGCATTCAGAGGCAGTGAACAGGAACAGGATAAAATTTTTGCCATCATCTGACTGTTGACAGGCTCATTTTCTCTGCTTTTATAAAAGATTTCATCGTCACCGCTGTATAGTTCCAGACAGTGACGGAATTTTTTCAGTCTGCACAGACGGGTCAGACTCCGCGTTTCGGCCTCGCTTTCGGGATATTCTCCGCGGTAAAGCGAAGGTGCTGGCGAGGTTACCGTTTCTTTTACCTCAGGGTGATAAATAAAGTTACGGCCTATGTCGACTCCCATAGCATTAGCGTCCCACCGTGGCTTTTCTGCAGTGTAAAAGGAGGAAACGAAGCTTCCCATACTCTTGGCACCCGAGGGTCCGTAAAGATCGATTTCTCTGCCGTCGGGATTCAGGCAAGGGATAACCGTAACCCCCGAAAGGGTCAGAGCCTTGCAGATGTTCACTGAGGCAAGAGTTTGATTAAGCTTTACCGATCGGCAGAGCCTTTCGATGAAAAGAAGCAGAATAAGCTCTGACAGTCCGTCACTGCCACAGACAGAGCCGACATAAACCGAACCGTTTTTATTGTTACCGACAGAAAGAGAAAAAATCCCCCGTCCGAGAACGGTTCTGCCGATAAGCTGCACATTTAAAAAAGGAAATTCTTTTAACAGGTCTTCTATTATCTGTTTATATGTGTTATAATCTGAGTTACAGGGTACGACCGTATATTTCATAGTATCACCCTTAGAAATATATGGCACCACAGGAAAAAATATACTGCGAAGGGAAATGTGAGTATGAATTTCGAAGAGAAAACCCTCGAAACCGATGTGATTTATGAGGGTAAAATTATAACCGTACACGTGGATGATGTTTTACTTCCCGACGGCACCAAGGCAAAAAGAGAGGTCGTCGAGCACAGCGGAGGAGTATGTGTGGCGGCTCTTACGGATAACGATGAGCTTCTTTTCGTCAGACAGTTCCGTTATCCTTATAAAAGAGAGCTGCTCGAGCTTCCTGCAGGTAAACTCGAAAAGGGAGAAAATCCCCTCGAGGCAGGCATACGTGAGTTAGAGGAGGAGTGCGGAGTTATCGCTGAAAAGGTATTCTCTTTAGGTACTGTTTATCCTACCGTGGCATACTGCAGTGAGATAATTTATCTCTACGGTGCCACAGGTCTTCGTAAAACGGAACAGCATCTGGATATGGGAGAATTTCTTTCCGTAGAGAGAAAGCCTCTCGAAGAGGCAGTGAGAATGGTTATGAACGGAGAAATTTCAGACTCAAAGACGGTTGCTCTGGTGCTGAAAATGGCTAAGCTTAAGGAGAACGGTGAAATATGACGAAAAAATTTATTCTTGCCTCAAATTCTCCGCGCAGAAAAGAGCTTCTCACTAACAGCGGATACATCTTTGAGGTGAAGCCCTCGGACTGTGACGAAAGCATAAATGAAAACCTCACTCCTCAGGAAACTGTAATGGAGCTCGCTCGCAGAAAGGCTGTGTCCGTGCTTTCATTTAATGAGGATGCGGTGGTTCTGGGCTGTGATACGGTAGTTGCCGTTGACGGCAGAATTTTAGGTAAGCCCTCTGACCGTGAGGATGCCTTCCGTATGCTGATGTCTCTTTCGGGTAAAAAGCACATCGTTTCCAGCGGTGTGTGTATCGTCGACAGGTACAGGTGCGAATGCTTCGAAAACACTACCGAGGTGGAGTTTTATCCTCTTAGTGAGGAGACGGTGAACAGCTATCTTGACACTATGGAATACACTGATAAAGCAGGCAGCTATGGGATTCAGGGCTACGGCTCCGCGCTCGTCAAGGGTATAAGCGGAGACTATTTCTCCGTTATGGGGCTTCCCGTGAGTCAGTGTGTGAGGGTTCTGTCCGATTTCGGCATCGAAGGCAAGATAAAAGTTTAATTTGTGTTGAAAAAACTGAAAAATTGTGCTACATTAGAATTACAGAAAAAAGGAGGAGTTTTTTATGAAGAAAACTAAAAAGCTTTTAAGCATTGCTCTGGCAGCTCTTATGCTTTTCGGACTCGTCAGTACAGGTGCATCAGCTGCAGAAGAAAAGGACTATACTATCATTTCTCCCTATGCGGATGTTGTCTGGGAAGGCGAAAATGCCTGGGGTGCATATAAGGGCACACTTCATTCCCATTCCACCTACAGCGATGCTGACGAAAGTCTCGATGTTATGGTAAAGGAATATTATGAGCAGGACTATGATTTCCTGGCAAATTCCGACCACGGTGTTACAGGTACAGCCTGGAATAAAAAACAGCCCTTCGTACCTCTTTATTTTTATCAGGCAGGAAAAACAGCCCATCTTACCGATGAGGAATTCGAGGGCATTACCTCAGGCACATATCCTCTTTATGACGGTACCGTAAGAGGTAAGGGAATGACCTGCGTGACAGGTGCCAACGAGCTTAATAATCTCACTCTTACCAAAAGCCACGTAAACGGTTACTTCCTTCCCGAGGGAGTAGGTAACGGCTTCGGCGGTATGGAAAACGGCTTTGAGCTTGCCATAAAATTCGTCGAGGAAAACGGTGGACTTTCACACATCAACCATCCCGGTGACTGGCTGGAAAGTAATGCAGACCCTTCAGCGGTAAGTGATGCAGGTAATGTGGCATTCTTTGCTGAGCTTCTGCTGAAATATGACAGCTGTCTCGGTATCGAGGTATTCAATGAGGATAACGGTGTAACGGGCTATGACCGTATTCTCTGGGATAATCTGCTTATGTCAGTTCTTCCCTACGGTAAAAATGTCATCGGCTTCAGTAATACCGATGCTCATAACAGAAATAACGTGGATACATCCTTCAGCATCTTTATGATGGAGGAAAACACCGTGGAAAACATAAAAGAAACTATGCAGAGCGGTGCATTTTTCGCTGTAACACGCAGACTTCGTGCCAACGATCTGATAGGTCCCGAAAAGGAAATCGACGCCAGAAATAAAAATATTCCCTATCCTGTTTTCACAAAGGTGGAAACAGAGGGTCACACCGTTACGGTAGAGGCTGAAAATGCTGACACAGTACAGTTCATCGCTGACGGAAAGGTGATTTACACCGCAGAAGCGAAGGGTGAGGTAACTCTCGATCTCGACACTGTAGAGGGTGCAGAGGATTTTCAGTATGTAAGAGCTGAGCTTTTCGGTAAGGGCGGAATATGTCTTACACAGGCTCTGGTTATCGATAACGCGAGCGAAAAACAGGTTTACGAGGAAGACAGAAGCTTTGCCGCATTCATCGAGGATGTTATTTTCCTTCTTAAAAGCACACGCTTCTGGACTATAATAGTAGAGCTCGGACGTCTCATATAAACAGAAAAAGGATGCTACCTTACGCCGCCACCCTATAAGGAAGTATTTGTTTCTCGAACAAAAATCCC
>CALCHE010000009.1 GCA_937901145.1 uncultured Clostridia bacterium | reverse complement strand
TTAAGGAAGAAAATAAGTATGATTTCATTCTCATTACCCGTGAGGATTTATCCGTGAAAAAACCTTTTAAGGTTATTTCCTTCTTCTTAAAAAAATCGAGACTTTTAGCCACCAGTAAATACGTTTTTCTTAACGATAACTTTATGCCTATGGGTAAGCTCAATTTCCGCAAGGACACTGTTATTACCCAGCTGTGGCACGGTGAAGGCGCATTCAAAAGATTCGGTCTTCATATTCCTCAGCCTGAGGATCTGAGAAAAAGAGAAATCGCCGCCAACGGAAAGCTCACCTATGTGGTCTGCTCCTCCGAGGGTGTGAAAAAAATATACGCTGAAGCCTTTGGTGTGAAGGAAGAAAACGTTCTCCCTCTCGGTGCACCGAGACTTGATTATCTTTTCAGTAAGGAAAACGAAAAAAAGGCAAAAGAGAAAATCCACACTCTTTATCCCCTTTCAAGGAACAAAAAAATAGTCCTGTATGCACCTACCTTCAGAGACGATGCAGGAAGGGACAGAAAACTCCTCGACTCCTTCGATGACGGAAGGCTTATCAGCGAGCTGGGTGAAGAATACTTTCTTTTCGTCCGTCTTCATCCTCAGGTACATACAGCCACAGCTGAGTTCAGCTGTGCGGCGGATGTTACTCATTACGATGATGTGAGAGAGCTTGTTTTGGCTTCGGATGTGCTTATCACCGACTATTCCTCCATATGTATGGATTTCTGCGCACTCGATAAAAAGACTGTCTTTTACTGTCCTGACCTGGACTGGTACAGAGAAAGAAGAGATTTTTATTTCGACTATGAAGCCTTCGTACCCGGTGAGGTGTGCAAGGAGTTCAGCAGACTTTCCGAAGCGGTAAAGGCTCCTTTCTGTGAAGAAAGAAACAGTAAATTCAAGGAAATGAACTTCGATTTCTTCGATACGAAAAATGCAGAAAGAGTAGTAAGAAGAATAATAAAATAAGGCTCTGTAGCAAATTATAGCCAATTATAACGCAAAGTGCAAAGTGCTAAACGCAAAACGTAGGGTCACTTCGTTCCGAATTATATCTAAATAATGCAATTGCGTAAATAACATTTACACCGTCTGACAAAAGAATTAATTATAATTCAAAACCATTCTAAAATAAAAAGAAAGAAAGCAGAATCAAAAAACTGCTTTCTTTGCTGTTTTATCTGAAAAATCTGATTTTATCTGTCACGGTAAGTCCGCAGGAGGAAAGAAAATCTACTGCCCTTTTATAAAGCTCTCTTTCTCCGTAGGCTTCGGGAGTGTGGGCATCGACACCGATAACTGCTTTCACACCGTACTCCCCTGCTATCTTCCAGAAGGAAGGGTGAGGATATCCCGGCTTTCCGTCATTTATACCGTGCTTAAGGCCTAAAAGATTATATTCGAGAGGTGTGTCGGTTTCTATAGCCTTTTCGATAATAGCACGGGAAACCTCCTCACACTTTTCATCGAATTCGGGATAGCCTCTCATAAAAATATCAGGGTGGGCAATATAGGAATACATACCCGAATCGAGTGAATCAAGTATATCATTTTTATAATCCTCGAGTTCACCGTGGGTGGTTATATTTCCGTTATAAATTCTTCCCGGCTCATCGACGCAGAAATGGTGTCCACAGATGAGATAGTCTATACCGTGCTCTTCGATTTTATCTTTAAGCCAAGGAAAATATTTAGGGAAGTATTCGCTTTCGAGTCCGAGCTTAATGCTTATTTTATCCTTATATTTTTCTCTTAAGGCCTTTACGCTGTCGCAGTAGTCCCTCAGCTCATCAGGTGTCATTCTGATGTGGGAAATGAAACCGCCCTCATAGGGCCAGGGGCCGTGATCGGCAAAGCCTATTTCATCAAAGCCTGCCTCGATAGCGGCGAGAACGAACTCTTCATCCTTGCCCTGTGCGTGGTGGCATCTTTCCGTGTGTGTATGATAGTTATATTTCATCTTTTCACCCCATAACGCTTTTCACGTGCATTATCATAGAAGTTAAAATAGCCGATTCGTCCGGATTGAAGTATTCGGAATGAAGACACTGCTCACATTCACAGCCTACATGATAAAAGCATCCCTTCGCTTCATCAAGATAATACCCGAAGTCCTCAGTGGTCATCAGAGGGAGTGTGCCTACAGCCACGTTTTCCCTGCCGAGAATTTCTCTCGCGCAATTTTCAATATAGGCCGTTTTCTCATCATCATTTACTATGCCCGGATAGCTTTCGATTATTCTTACCTCGGCTTCACCGCCCATAGCCTTCGCTATTCCTTCGGCAGTTTCCTTTATCCTTTTTCTCAGGAACATCCGGGTCTCTTTACCCAAAGAGCGGGTAACACCTGTCAGAGAGCAGGAGCCTGAAACCGTGTTTCTGAAGGTACCGCCGTTAAAGGTGCCGACAGTTATAACCGCACTGTCGGTGGGATTGATTTCCCGGGAAACGAGTGTCTGCAGAGCCGTCACTATCTGTGCACCGATTACGATGGCATCTGTACCCTTATGAGGCTCGGCACAGTGGGTAGATTTACCCTTCACATCGATTTCGATTATATCCGAGGCAGCATAAAATTTGCCGTATTTCACCATTATGCTTCCTGTACGCAGCTCGGGTCTGATGTGGATGCCGTAAACCTCGTCCACACCCTTCATTACACCCTTTTCGATAAGCTTTTGCGCTCCTCCGTCACCTTCCTCGTCAGGCTGAAAGATAAGCTTTGCCGTGCCTTCAAGCTCGTTTTTAAGTGAAGAGAGCACCTTTGCCGCGCCTAAAAGAGATGCGGTATGGATGTCGTGACCGCAGGCGTGCATAACGCCCTTATTTTCCGAGGAAAAGAAAAGGCCTGTCTTTTCCGTAACCGCCAAAGCATCGATATCCGCTCTGAGTGCTACGGTTTTACCTTCTTTATCGCCCTTAAGAGTGGCAACGACACCCGTGGAAAGTAATCTTTCACAGGTGTATCCCCATTTTTCCAGGTAGGAGAATATGAGTTCCGTGGTGCGGAACTCTCTGTTTCCCCTCTCGGGGTAGCTGTGTATTTTCCGTCTGATGTCACGGGCTAAAGGATAAATTTCCTCGCAGAGAGAAATTATTTTTTCGTCTGTCATTTTATTCACTCTTTCAAAAAGGGTGACTTTCGTCACCCCTTAAATCAGTTTAATATATTATCCATATTATAGAAGCCTGCATCCTGTGAGGCAAGATATTCGGCGGCGGAAATGGCGCCTTCTGCAAAAAGGCTTCTGTTTTCTGCCTCGTGCTTGAGAGTGATTACCTGACTGCCCATAGCAAAGATAATTTCATGAGTACCTACCTCACCGCCCATACGAAGGGAGTGGATGCCGATTTCATTCTTTGTTCTTTTGCCGTATTCGTGTCTGCCGATATTATATTCACATTCGCTTCTGACACTCTTGATAGAGTCGGCAAGAAGGATGGCTGTACCCGAAGGAACATCGAGCTTCTGATTATGATGCTTTTCGATAATCTCTATGTCGCAGTCGGGAAGAGCCTTTGCGGCGATTTTAGCCAGGCAGGAAAGGATAGCGACTCCGAGAGACATATTCTGTGAATAGAACACGGGCACCTCAGCACTCGCACTTTTAATCATAGACAGTTCTTCCACGTTCTGTCCTGTAGTGGCGATAACCACGGGAAGTCCTCTCTTAAGAGCATAGGAGGTCACATCATAGGTGGCACTGTGATTAGAGAAGTCGATGAGCATATCAGCTTCGCCCGCAAACTCCTCAAGGCTTTTATAAATACCCTTTTCACCGTCAGTTTCGAATTCCATACTGACAGCGGCGGCTAAAGTATGCTTTTCACTTTTTTCGATGAGGTCGCAGAGGGTTTTGCCCATTCTGCCGCCTGCACCGTTAACTATAATTTTCATTTTAAAAACCTCAATTATACATTGATGCCCTGCTCACGCATTTTTTCTAAAAGAACAGCCTTATGGTCGTCCTCCATAACGGTGAGAGGAAGTCTTACATAGTCATCGCAGAAGCCCATAGCAGCCATAGCAGCCTTGGCAGGGATGGGATTAACCTCGCTGAAGAGAGCTTTGATAAGGCCGAAATATTTAAACTGCATTTCAGCGGCACCCTTAACGTCACCGTCGAAGAACTTCTGACACATTTCTACTGTTTCTTTGGGAAGAACATTAGAAAGAACGGAGATAACACCCTTACCGCCTATGGAGAGAAGAGGAATAATCTGATCGTCATTACCTGAATAAAGGTCGAGCTTATCACCTACGAGAGCCATTGTCTCAACGATTTTATCAATCTGTCCGTTTGCTTCCTTGATGCCCTGAATCATGGGATGCTCAGCGAGTGCGGCATAGGTAGCGGGCTCGATGTTTACACCTGTTCTGGAGGGAACATTGTAAAGAATAACGGGCTTGGTACTTGCATCTGCGATGGTGGTGAACATTTTGATAAGACCCTTCTGTGTAGCCTTGTTATAGTAAGGTGTTACCACGAGCATAGCATCACAGCCGATTTCACAGGCATACTTGGTCAGGTCGATAGCGTAATCAGTGTCATTTGAGCCTGTACCTGCGATAACGGGTACTCTGCCTGCGACAACGTCAACAGCGAACTTGAGAACCTCTCTGTGCTCCTCGTCGGTAAGAGTAGAGGCTTCACCTGAGGTACCTGCGATAACGAGCGCGCTGATGCCCTCATCAATCTGCCATTCGATTAATTTTTTGAAGTTTTCGTAGTCAACACCCTTTTCGGTCATAGGTGTGATAAGTGCTGATGCAGCACCGGTAAAAATAGGCTTTCTTTCCATAACAGTTATACTCCTTTGTTTTCATATCTCAATCAAAAATATAAAGCACTCGGAAAACGAATGCTTTTAAAATCGATAATATACGACTGAAAGCCGTAAAAACACAATTATAATAGCACTCCGCAAAAGCGACAGTCAAAGAGATCTTATTCCCTTTGCCCAGAATGTCTTTCGCCTGACATCTTCGGCGGTGACCCCTTTCACTTTAAAGGGATGTGCGAAATCCCCGATGAAATAAAGCTACTGATGATAAACCGCGCCTCTATCTTTAATTGAAATATTTTATTTTAGATGATTTTAGCACTAATTTAATTCTGTGTCAATAGGTTAAAGCGAAAAAGTGGTAATATTCGTCAGCAAAAAATAAACCATAAATCCGCCTTATCGATAACAGCAAGTATCATAGCGATGAAAATCACATTGACTGTGCAGGCACCGATAACACTTTTTTCTTTTACTATTCTTTTGCCGTATACCGTACGGATAAACAAAGCAACCGTAAAAACTACGACAGATACAGCCGCAAGAGCCAATATTCCCAGAAGAGACCAAAGCATATAATCGTGATAAATGCTTCTCGTAAATTCGATACTGTCAACTAAAGCAGGATAAATAAGAGAATAAACAATACCAAGGGAAACGAAAGCTAAATCGAGAACGGAGAGAGTTTTTACTGCTTTTTTGAGTCTGTTCATTTCAGTTTCTCCTATCAGTTATTTTTTCTCTTTTACAAGTGCTCCGAAAAGCACTGAAAAAGCCACTGCTAAATAATGTACGATTAACACGGCATAATATCTGAAAACATCAATCTCATTCATAAAATCGAGAGATAAATCGTAGGCTTCAATCCATACAGGTGACGGATACTGAACTATATATCCGACATATGGTACCGCTAAACCTACCAGGTACAAAACAGCACATAAAACAACAGGCAGAACAACGATAGATATTACGCTCAGGCTATTTCTGTAATTAAGTCTGCGACCGATTAAAAAACCGATTAGCAATATTCCGGTGAAGAGAGTCTGTACAAGAAAACGCGGAGCTAAATCCAATTCAATTATGAGAAAGCCTAAGCAGGTAAAAATCACACTCATAAAAAGCAGAGCTAAGGTAGACCATAATGTGTTTTTAATAAATTTCTTAAGCACAAAAATCACCTCTTTATCTTTCAGCGGACACAGCACCTTAATTACTGCTGAAACAAATCTCCAAGGATTTCAGGATTTTCAACCATATAAGAAAACGATGGTAAGATACCCTCATCCGTTTCTTTATCCCAAGAAGTGCCGTTGTAATTAATGTTGATATTTTCTGTATCGTCTAACCACAGCTCGGAGAAATCCTTGTTGATGTAAATTGCAAAGCTGTTATTAATTATAATTTTATGTTCAAAGTCTCTGTCTTTGCTTCTGTCATCTGAAATTGGTTCAGTTTTGAGTTTAACTTTTTTAAGAGTTTTTAAATCTTTACTCGGTGACCTTGTGCTGTAAAAATTATTTTCTCCTATGAAGAACTTTATTTCCTCTACATTTTTAAAAACATTTCCGTAATTATCTATTCCGTCTATTCTGTCTGATTTTCCGTTAATGGAAAGTATACAAATCAAACATATTACTACTATTACAGGCAGTGCTATAAAAAGAGACCTTTTGTTGTTTTTCATTTCAATCACAACTTTCTATTTACATTTTTGCGGACACGGCACGCCATGTCCCTACCCTATTTACATAATATCATTTGCGGTACTTCTTTGTCAATCGGCAGAGATGTCCCTTCAGTATTTTTAATTTTTCTGTTTACGAACAGGTAAATATGTGTTATAGTAAGCCTATCAAAATAAAGAGGTGCGAAATATGATAAACCTTATCAAAAGAAATTCCCCCCTTATAGCTGACTGCTTCACTCTCGAAACAGCAGACAGAGCCGACGGCAAGGACTACTACGAATATTATACTTCTGACGGCAAAATACATATAAAGGCTAACTGTAAGATAAGCCAGGCTATGGGCTACTACGATTACCTAAAAAAATACTGCAGAGTAAACCTTTCCCACTGCGGAAACACCTCCTTTGAGGTGACCTATGCTCCCCTACCCACGAACAAGACTGAAAAGATAATCGAGCAGAAAAAGAGAGCCTATCTCAATTACTGCACCTTCGGTTATTCGATGCGCTCCTGGCAGTGGGACAAATGGGAGAAGGAAATCGACTTTATGGCTATGCACGGCATCAATATGCCTCTGACCGTAGTAGGTAACGAGGCTGTAATTTACTATACTCTCCGTGATTTCGGTCTGAGTGAAAAGGATGCTCTTTCCTTCGTGGCAGGTCCTTCATACTACCCCTGGCAGATGATGACTAACCTCGATACCTTTATGTCAATTCCCGATGTGAAATTCATCAATAAGAGACTCGAACTCGGCAAAAAGATTATCGACAGAGAGCTGGAACTCGGTATGACACCCATTCAGCAGGGCTTCGCAGGTCACATTCCCCCTGCCCTGGCTGAAAAAGTCGGTGCCAAGGGACTTCAGCAGCTCCCCACCTGGTGCGGCTTCCCCGGCACGGTACAGCTCGATCCTCTCGATGAGGCCTTCACTAAGGTAGGTACTGCCCTTTTAGAAAAGCAGAAGGAGCTTTTCGGTGCTCACGGTCTTTACGCCTGTGACCCCTTCCACGAAAATGAGCCTCCCGTAGACGGTGACGAATATCTCCACGATGTGGGCAAGACTATCTCGAAAATGTACACCGATTTCGATAAAAACAGCACCTGGATTATGCAGGGTTGGTCTCTGCGTGAGGAAATCGTCAAGGCAGTAGACAAGAGCAGACTTCTCATCCTCGATCTTGACGCATCAAAGAGCGAAAAGCTCAACGGCTTTATGGGTTACAGCTTCGTGGCAGGTACACTGCATAATTTTGGTGACAGAAACTCTCTGCACGGATCGCTTGAACTTTTAGGAGAGAATATTTACAAAAAGAGAAAGGACGAGTTCCCGAACTGCATCGGTACAGGTCTTTTCCCCGAAGGATTTTTCCAGAATCCGCTCTACTATGAGCTGGCTTATTATATGCTGACAGAAAAAGACGAGGTAAACCTTGATGCTTTTCTTGATGATTACGCAGAAAGACGCTACGGAAGTGACGAGGAGTGTCTGAAAAAAGCTGTGCACTTACTTAAGGAAAGCTGTTACCGCGGCACCTGCATCGGCAGAGAAACAAGCTCCATAATCGCCGCCCGTCCCTCCACCACTCACTACCACACAGCCCCTAATGACCACGTAGAGCTTCGCTACGATAACAAGGTGCTGTTCGACGCACTCAAGGAGCTTTTAAAAAGCGAAAAGGCTGATAAAGACGGCTATGAATTCGATGTCTGCGATATATTAAGACAGGTGCTTTCCAATAAAGCCAAGGAAGTTTACTTTGCTGTTATGAAAGCATTCAGAGAAAAGGATATGGCATCCTTCAGGGAAAACACCGCACTTTTCCGTGAAATACTCCTCGATACGGACCGCCTTCTCGCTACAAGAGATGAGCTTACCCTGGACAGTCACGTAAAAGAAGCTATGAATAACGCCTGCTGTGAAGAGCATAAGGAATTATTCAGACTTAATGAGGTTACGCTTCTGACTATATGGGGTCCCCACACGGAAATCGAGCTTTTCGACTATGCCTGGAAGGAATGGGCAGGACTCATAAAATATTACTATCTCCCCCGTTGGGAAATGTTCTTTAAAAAGTTAGAAGAGGATTTCGCTACTGACGGCAGTCATATTTCTGACACGGAATTCAATCACAATGAAAGAAATGACTATAACACCACCGATTTCCAGAAGGAAATGGAAAAATTTGAATTCAGCTTTATTGAGAGTTATACCGTAAAAGAAAAAAGTGAAGAGAATACTGTCGAACTTACCAAGAATTTGGTCGAAAAATACTCTTCTATCATATAATTTTTACCTTGACTTAAAGAGTATAAAAATGCTAAAATGAAGCCACAGTGAAAATATAAGCATTCCCGAGTGACTGACGGATACATAGGATCTGAACCTATAGGGAGCACGGGAATTGATAAGCCGACCGTCTGGGCAGTTTTGTTAAGAAAGCAAAACTGCCCTTTTATATTTTCAGCAGTTAAAGTTACATAATATCTCATTCAAGGAGCTGATAAATAATGGAAAAATTCACAAAAGAATGGAACGGATTTATCGAGGGTAAATGGTGTGAGGAAATAAACGTAAGAGAGTTTATTCAGAAAAACTACCGTCCTTACATCGGCGATGAAAGTTTTCTTAAAGAGCCTACCGAAAAGACAAAGAGACTTTACGGTGCTTTAGAGGAAAAATTCAGAGAAGAAAGAGAAAAAGGCGGTGTTATCGGTATCGACACCAGCACGGTTTCTTCTCTCACTCACTATCCCGCCGCTTATCTCAAAAAGGAAGATGAGCTTATCGTAGGTCTTCAGACAGGAGCGCCCTTAGTAAGAAGCGTTAACCCCTTCGGCGGTATCCGTATGGCAAGAAGCGCCTGCCGTGCATACGGCTATGAGCTTTCCGAAAAAATCGAAAGAGAATTTTTATACAAGACAACCCATAACGACGGTGTTTTCAGAGTTTACACTGACTCTATGCGCGCTATGAGACACACAGGTATTCTCACAGGTCTTCCCGACGCTTACGGCCGCGGAAGAATCATCGGTGACTACCGCCGTATCGCACTTTACGGTGTGGACACTCTCATCGAAGAAAAGAAAAACGATAAAAGAGAGCTCGGCAGAAAGAGAATGACAGAAGAAAACATCCGTCTTTCCGAAGAGCTTTACAAGCAGATAGACTTCCTCGAAAAATTAAAGGCAATGGCAGGTCTCTACGGCATCGACATTTCCCGTCCTGCAAATAATGCTCAGGAAGCTATTCAGTGGCTTTATTTCGGTTATCTTGCCGCCAATAAAGAGCAGAACGGTGCTGCTATGTCTCTGGGCAGAACAGGCACCTTCATCGATATTTATATCGAAAGAGATATGAGAAACGGTCTCCTCGACGAAGAGGGCGCTCAGGAGCTTATCGACCAGTTCGTTATGAAGCTCAGAATGATCAGACAGCTCCGTACCCCCGAATACAATGAGCTTTTCGGAGGCGATCCCATGTGGATTACGGAAGCTGTGGGCGGTATGGGTAAGGACGGCAGAACCCTCGTTACAAAAACAGCCTACCGTTTCCTTCATACACTCTATAACCTCGGATGCTCACCCGAGCCCAACCTTACAGTTTTATGGTCCGATAAATTACCCGAGGACTTCAAGCGCTACTGTGCCAAGGTTTCCATCGAAACAGACTCTATCCAGTACGAAAACGACGACATTATGCGTCCCGCTTACGGTGACGACTACGCTATCGCCTGCTGCGTAAGTGCGATGAAAATCGGTAAGCAGATGCAGTTCTTCGGTGCGAGATGTAACCTTCCTAAGGTTCTCCTTCTCGCTCTCAACGGCGGTAAGGAAGAAAAATACGGACAGGAAATCGGTCCTCAGATGGAATCGGTCGGCGAGGGTGTCCTCGACTACGAAGCAGTCCGTAAGCGTCTGGACTATTATCTTAGCTGGCTGGCAGGTGAATATGTGGACACAATGAACGTTATCCACTTTATGCACGATAAATATGCCTACGAAAAAACTCAGCTCGCCCTCCACGACACAGATGTAGAACGTGTTATGGCTTTCGGTGTGGCAGGTCTTTCCGTAATCACCGACAGCCTTTCAGCCATCAAGTATGCAAAGGTTCGTCCCGTATTCGACGAAAGAGGTATCATCAGTGACTTCATCACTGAGGGTGACTTCCCCACCTACGGCAACGATGACGAGCGTGCAGACGAAATCGCTAAGGAGCTCTTAGACCGCTTCATTACTGAGCTTCGTAAAAATCCCACCTATAAAAATGCTACTCATACTCTCTCTGTTCTCACTATCACAAGTAACGTGGTTTACGGACAGAAGACAGGCTCTACACCCGACGGCAGAAAAGCAGGCGAGCCTTTTGCTCCAGGTGCTAACCCCATGCATAACAGAGAAAAGAACGGTGCTCTCGCTTCTCTTAACTCCGTGGCAAAGCTCAAGTACGACTCCTGCCGTGACGGTATTTCAAACACCTTCTCTATCGTTCCCGATGCACTCGGTAAAGACGATGAGGAAAGAAAGAATAATCTTGTTTCCATTCTCGATGGCTATTTCACTCAGAAGGCTCACCACATCAATGTAAACGTCCTCGACCGACAGAAATTAGTCGATGCGATGGAAAATCCCGACCTTTATCCCAACCTCACAATCCGTGTTTCAGGCTACGCAGTTAACTTCCACAAGCTCTCCAAGCAGCAGCAGAAGGAAGTTATCAGCCGTACCTTCCACGAAAGATTCTAAGCAATGAAGGGCTATGTTCACTCTCTGCAGTCAATGGGCACTGTGGACGGTCCCGGTGTAAGGGCAGTCCTTTTTACCGAAGGCTGTCCCCTTCGCTGTGCATACTGTCATAATCCCGACACCTGGGAAATGAGAGAAGAAAATCTCGTTTCCGCCGAGGAAATTGCTGAAAAGATTATTCGTCTTTACCCTTACATAAAAAACGGTGGAGTTACCCTTTCGGGCGGTGAGCCCTGTATGCAGTCGGAATTTCTTTATGAGCTTTCACTTCTGCTGAAAGAAAAAAATCTCCACATAGCCCTCGACACCTCCGGATGTGTTCTCGACGAAAGCACGAAAAAGCTGCTTACGGTCACGGATATGGTGCTTCTGGATGTCAAAATGACGAGCGAAGAGGACTATGAAAGATACATCGACGGCAGTTTAGGAAAGACATTGGACTTTCTCGACTATCTGGAAGAAAAGGGTATCGAGACGTGGATAAGACACGTGGTAGTTCCCGGGATAAACGACACGGAAGAAGACATCTTAAATCTTAAAAAGATTCTTTCTCCATACGAATGCATCACCAAAACCGAGCTTCTCCCTTTCCGTACTCTGTGTCTGGAAAAATATGAAAATATGGGAATAGAGTTCCCTCTCAGAGACACGGAACAGATGGGTAAAGAAAAGCTGAAAGAGTTACAGAAAATTATCTGCGAATAAAATGAAAAGAACGCCTGTTCGAAGGGCGTTTTTTCTTTTTTGTAAAGATATAAACCTTGACGGAAACAGAGACAATATGGTATACTGTAAGAGATTATAAAATGGTGTGTAAGCGCCATTTGAACGGAGTGATAAATTTATGCGTATTCTTATGAGAGCACAGATGCAG
>CALCHE010000008.1 GCA_937901145.1 uncultured Clostridia bacterium | reverse complement strand
CGGATTGGATAAACGCTGAAAGCATCTAAGCGTGAAGCCATCTCCAAGATAAGATATCCCATAGCATAAGCTAGTAAGACCCCTCAAGGACTATGAGGTTGATAGGTTGCATGTGTAAGTGCAGTGATGCATTCAGCTAGGCAATACTAATAGGTCGAGGGCTTGACCATAATTCCTTGGTTCAAACAAGTGCTACAAACTCACTTTACTCTCCTTTGTTCAGTTTTGAAGGTACATCAGACAGTCTACGAAAGTAGGCTGTTTTTCTTTTTCTCTTAGCGTAAAAATTAAGCCGGGCATAACGCTCGGCTTTTGCATTTATTTATATGGTTGAGGATTATTGGTTCTGTCCATAAGATAATCTACGCTTACTCCATAATAGTCAGCAAGCTTTAAAAGAATTTGGTCAGTAAAAGCAATAACTCCGGTTTCATATTGTGAATAAGTGTTCTGTGAGACTCCTAAGTAGTTTGCTATTTCGCGTTGTTTTAAATCTTTATCTTCTCGCAAAGCACGAATATTTTTGAAAATCATTTTTATCACCTGAAAATATTATAAATATCTCGAATACAGATATTGACATTTATCTGCAAAACAGATAAAGCTTGTGCGCATAATTCACAAACTTTTTTCTTTCCAGTTGATTTCTTTTTAGAATTGTGTTAGTGTGTTATTGTGAAGAGATAACCATACTGTTTTACAGATAATGATTTTTTTCGCAAATAATGAGTTATGCTGTAAACTCATCTTGATTTTTTACTATAAGGAGGAAAAGTTATGAAGAAAAAAAGCTTTATTATGTTGACAATGTGCATTTTTATCTTTTTATGTGTCTTTGCAGTTCAGTCTTACGCAGCGGAAGAGACGGAGTATTCAAAGGGTTCTTTGAATTACATCATTTTAGATGATAACACATTAAAAATTACGAAGTATCATGGTGAAGAGAAAAACTATACTATTCCTTCAAAAATCGGTGGCAAAACCGTAAGAGTAATCGGTAGATATGCTTTTATGTATTCTGATAATTTGAAAAAACTTGTAATTCCGGGAACTGTTACTGAAATAGAATCCCAAGGTATTCACGGATGTTACAAATTAAGTTCTATTGTTATTGAAAAAGGAAAACTTAAAAATATCGATAATACTGATATTGAAAATTGTTATAGCTTGAAATCTTTAAGCGTTCCTAAAAATGTGAAGCGTATAGGTTCTTTGATTGGGTGTAGAGCTTTAGAGAAAATAGATGTTGACAAAGAAAATTCTTATATATGTAGTGTGGACGGAGTAGTTTTCAGTAAAGATAAAACTACTTTACTCAAATTTCCGCAAGGTAAAGAGGTCGAAAAATATGTAATTCCTTCAGTTGTAAATGTTGTTGCAGATTGGGCTTTTTATGAAGCTTCTCTGCCAAAGGTTTTTGTTCCGAAAAGCGTGGATGAATTAGAAGAGCACGCGTTCGGCTTTTGTATGTCTGAAATTTATACCGATGCTTCTAAAGCTCCGTCAAAATGGAAAGATGCACTTGTGGGCAGAATAGTTCATTATAATCAGTCAGCTAAAGCTGAAATTACAGTAGGCACTGTCAAAAAGCTTTCAGCTACACAAACTACAACAACTATTACACTAAAATGGAATAAAGTAGCCGATGCGGAAGGTTACAGAGTATATAAGTACAATTCAAAGACAAAGAAGTATGAAAAGCTTAAGGATGTAACAAAGACAAGCCTTAAGATCAGTAAGCTTAAAGCAGGTACGGTTTATAAGTTCAAAGTCAGAGCATTTAAAAAGAACGGTAAAAAAACAGTATGGGGTAAATACTCTGCTGCTTTGGAAACAGCCACAAAAACCAAAGCGCCTGTATTATCTAAACTCACAGCAGGCTCAAAACAGCTCACAGCTACCTGGAAAACTGTCAGCGGAGCCACAGGCTATGAGGTGCTTTATTCCACCTCAAAGAATTTCACTTCAAAGACAACCAAGAAGGTCACCATCAAAAAGGCAAAGACCAAGAAGACTACTGTTAAAAAGCTCAAAAAGGGCAAGAAGTATTATGTTAAGGTCAGAGCCTATAAGATAGTAAACGGAAAGAAAATCTACAGTGCCTATAGTTCAGTTAAAAGTGTAAAGGTTAAATAAGAATAATATGTATCCTTTGAAATAAATGAGATGCATTATAAAGTGCACTCATTCGGGTGCACTTTGTGTTTTTATTGATTGGAGAAAATGAAAATGAAGAAAAATAAAGTTTTATGTTTAATGGTAATTTTAGTAGGCATAATGTGTGTTTCGGTTATGATGTCTCAGGCAGAAGGTACAGAGGAATTTCTTTACGATATTGTAGATGGTTACGCTGTTATTACACATTACACAGGAATCGGCGGTGAAGTTACTGTCCCGTCGGAAATCGGTGGATTTCCCGTCAAGATAATAGGTGAAAGAGCTTTTGAGGATATTGGGACAGTTACTGAAATTGCTGTTTCTGACGGCATAGAGAGAATTGAACAAATGGCTTTTTCCGATGTAAACATCAAACGTATTGTTTTACCGGATTCTGTTACATACATCGGTGATTATGTTTTTGCTCGGTGTGTTTCTCTGGAGAGCGTTAAACTTTCTGATAGCCTCAAATATATCGGCAACGAGGCTTTTTATAATACTCAGAGATTAAAGAGCGTTGACTTACCTGATTCTCTTACGCAAATGGGCGGAGGAGTTTTTTATGGGAGTGGGATAAAAACAATTAAAATACCTGCCGGTTTGACAGAAATCCCCAGATTTACTTTTTCTTGGTCGGAGCTTGCTGAAATTACAATACCTTCAACCATAAAGGAAATTGGTGACGGGGCGTTCAATGCTTGTCTAAAATTAAAAAAAGTAACCTTTGAAGGGAATATAGAAAGAATCGGGACGCAAGTATTTTCAAATTGCAACAGACTTGAAAGTATTAACATTCCTGACAGTGTAACGGAAATCGGTGAAAGTGCATTTAACTGTTGTTTTAAACTAATTCTTAAGGAGTTGCCGTCCAATCTTAATATTATAGGTAACGCTGCATTTGCAGATTGTAATGAAATAACAGAACTGGTTATTCCCGACGGTGTAGAGAAAATAGGAGAACGAACTTTTGCTTCTATAGGAAAGCTTGAATCGGTTGATTTAAACAATGTAGAGGAAATAGGCGAAGAAGCATTTTCAGGTTGCGACAACCTGAAGCAGGTTATTTTCGGAACTTCTGTTAAAAAAGTTAAGAAAAGAGCATTCAGTTTAGGTATGGATGCAGAAGATATTTATGTGTGCTACAGAGGAACAAAGGCGCAGTGGAAAAAAATCAAGTTTTCCGGTTATAACGGTGCGATAACTAATGAGCCGATTCATTACGGTTATACCAAAGAACACAAACTCGAAAAGGTGCTTACCAAGGCAACCTTGAGTAAGTACGGCTGTATTACAAGCAAGTGTAAAAAATGTGATTATAAGGGTAATGATGAATATATTTCCCGACCTTATAAATTCAAACTGTCGAAGACTGATTATACTTACGATAACAAAGTCAGAAGTCCTAAGGCTACAGTAACAGATTTGGATAAGAAAAAATTAAAAGAGGGTACAGATTACACTATTTCCTATGAAAAGGGACGAAAACTTCCCGGAAAATATACTGTAAAAATCACTTTTAAGGGTAACTACACCGGTGTAGTTATGCGCTATTTTACAATCAAGCCGAAAGCAACAAGTAAGCTTACTGCTTCACAGACAACCTCAACCATTACACTTAAATGGAGCAAGGTAACAGGAGCTGACGGTTATGCAGTGTATATGTACGATACAAAAACGAAGAAGTATAAAAAAGTAAACAGCACTACTTCTTCAAAGTATAAGATAACTGGTCTCAAAGCAGGTAAGGTATATAAGTTTAAGGTCAGAGCATACACTAAAGACGACGGTACGATATGGGGCAGTTATTCAGATATTCTGGAAACATCTACAAAGACGAAGGCTCCTACCCTTTTTAAGCTCACATCCGGCACAAAGCAGCTCACCGCCAATTGGAAAACTGTCAGCGGTGTTACAGGTTATGAGGTAATGTATTCCACCTCAAAGAAGTTCACCAAAAAGACAACTAAGACCATTACAATCAAAAAAGCAAAGACCAAGAAAACAACTATCAAAAAGCTTTCAAAGGGCAAGAAATATTATGTAAAGGTCAGAGCATATAAGACAGTAAACGGTAAGAAAATCTACGGTGCATTCAGCTCGGTTAAGAATGTAAAGGTTAAATAATCCTCTCTGTCAACCTGACGATTGTCGCCTCTCCTGATTTTTCAGGGGAGGTTTTTTACGGGGGGTAGGGAACGGTCTTGACCGTTCCGATGTAAAGGTTAAGCGATCATAAAAAAAAGTAGAGAATAGTCAAGATCATTCCCTACACCTGTTTTTTCTTAGGCTTTCCGCAAGGTTGAAATTTATAATATACTCTTGACAATACCGTAATCAGCAGTATAATCTTAGTGACTCTTTATTGTGGAAAGTGAATTTTACCAATGAACAAACACCGAATAGATATGCTCACGGGAAGCCCTTTGAAAAGCGTTATCCGTTTCGCTTTACCGATTATGGCCTCCTCTATGCTACAGTATAATTATAGCCTTGTGGACAACATAATAGTGGGTAGATATGTTTCCTCCGATGCTTTGGCTGCTGTCGGTTCTGTAGGTCCTATCGGGTCTTTTATCGTCGGTGCGGCTTTGGGTCTTACCAGCGGATTTTCCATTCCTGTAGCTCACGCCTTCGGTGAGGGAAACCGTAAAAAGCTTTCACATTATGCGGGAGGCAGTATCAGCCTTGCATTCGTCATCGGTCTCGTTTTGGTCGTGACCTCACATATTCTGTCAGGGCCACTTCTTCGCATAATAGGTACGCCTGATGAGATTATCGGCCTTTCCTCAGCATATGTAAATATTCTTTATTACGGTATACCATTTCAGATGCTTTCGAATAATTTTACCGCTATTTCACGAAGTGTAGGCGAAAGTAAAAAACCGTTATATTTCTTCTGTGTCAGCGTTGTGGTTAATTTCTTTCTTGACCTGCTGTTCGTCAAAGAATTTCAGTGGGGTGTGGAGGGAGCAGCTGCAGCTACACTTATTTCTCACATCGTTGCCTGTACCCTCAACGGAATTTATGTGCTACGATTTAACCGTCAGGTCAGCATCACGAGACAAGATTTACGGATAAACAGGCGTGTTGCATGGAGACAGATTAAGCTTGGCATACCCGTTTCCCTGCAGTTTACCGTAACTTCTATCGGATCGATGTGTCTGCAGAGTGTGGTGAATTCCTTCGGCACTTCTGTTATAGCAGGCTTTACTGCGGCAGGCAGGGTAGAACAGCTGACGAACATTCCGATGTCGGGACTCGGCGTGGCTAATCAGACCTTTGTAGGACAGAATTACGGTGCAGGAAAGTATGAAAGAATTCTCTCCTCCGTAAAGAAAATTTTTATGCTTGATGTGTGTATTTCAGTAGCGATGAGTATCCTGCTTTTCACTATCTGGGAGCCTGTGGTTTAACTCTTTCTCACAGAAGAAAATCCCGAAATTATGGCAGCGGCGTCAAGATATATTCTTGCCATCGCGCAGTGTTACAGTCTGGTAGCCATCCTTTTCGTAATGAGAAATACTCTTCAGGGTCTCGGTTTTACCTATGCCAATTCTGTAGCCGGTCTCGGTGAATTTTTCGGCAGACTTTCAATTGCTTTCATTCTCACGCCTGTTCTCGGATTTGATGCGGTTTGTTATGCAGGTCCTGCGGCGTGGCTACTGGCAGATATACCGCTTATCATTATTTATCTTCATAAGGCAAGGCAGTTCAGAAAACTTTTACCTGAAAAGGTAAATTCTGTTAACAGTTAACAAAATATTAATAATTGATCTCCTTTTTTGTGCTAAAATTATAGAGCAAATATACAAAAGAGGAGATTTTTTATGAGTTTACAAAGCATTATTGATCAAAAAGACAAATATGCGCAGTTTATGGTAGATGAAATCACACATATCTGCACTAAGCTTCCCAAACGTGGCCCCGGATCTGAGGGTGAAAAGCTTTCCTGTGAGTACATAGGTGAGACTATGAAAGAGCTCGGCTGCGAAAGAGTAGAGGTAGAAGGCTTTAAGGAAAATCCCGGATCATTCTTTGGCTGGATTTATATCACTATCAGCTGCTGTTTCCTGGCTTATGCAGCATATTTCTTTATGCCTGTACTTTCTGTAGTTTTTATAGCACTCGGTCTTGTTCTCTGTGTGCTTCAGTTCGGTCTTTACAAAAAGACAGTTGATAAGCTTTTTAAAGAAAAAACAGGCCACAATGTTCACGGTTTCAAAAAGCCCACAGGCGAAGTAAAGCGCCGTATTATATTTAACGGTCACCCTGACGGTGCATGGGAATGGCCCTTCAAGTATAAGTTTAAATATCTCGGTTTTGATATTCATATGATTACCTGCTTTATCGGTGCTTTCTATCTTCTTGCTATTTCTATCGCTAAGCTTGCAGGTGCTTTCGAAAGCAACCCTCAGCTGGCTAAAACACTCGGTCTTATCGCTCTCGTGTTTGTTCCTTTCTGGTTCGGTCTCTACTTTATGTGGAACAGAAACGCGATTGTTGACGGTGCTAACGATAACCTTTCAGGCTGTTACATCGGTATGGCTATCCTCAAGGCTCTTAAGGACGAAGGTATCGAACTCGAAAACACAGAAATAGGTGTAGTATGCACAGGTTCTGAAGAAGCAGGTCTTCGCGGCGCAAAGGCTTGGGCGGCAAAGCATAAGGACGAAATGAACGATGTTCCCACTTTCGTTTATTCCTACGATACCATCGCACAGTGTGAGCATCTTATGGTTAATTACCGTGACCTTAACTCTACTGTTAAAACAGACAAGGATGTAGGCGACCTCTTTATGGAAGCTTGTGAAGAGCTCGGAATTCCCTGTAAGAAGGGCTTCGTTCCTCCTCTCGGCGGTGCTACTGACTCAGCGGCCTTCGCACAGGAGGGTATGCGCTCTACAGGTGTTACTGCTCTTAATCACGCTCTTCCCGATTTCTATCACACACGTCTTGACACTCCCGAAGCACTTAATCCCAAATGTCTCGCTGACTGCTTCGCAGCCAGTGTAAAGGTGCTCGAAAAGTTCGATAAGGGTGCAAAACAGTAATTTCAGAACATAAAAACAAACGAACCTCTCTGCCTTAAAGCAGGGAGGTTTAAGCTTTATAAGGACAGATAATTTATATACTTTTCAGAAAAAACAGATGGAGATTATTTTTGTAAAAAAAGCTTGACTTTTACGCTTTTATGTGTTAAATTGATAAATAAGTTTAACAGCACTACAGGCAAAAACCAAAGGAGAAAATTTATAATGGTAATCACAGATTTACTTGAACGTAATGCCCGATTTAAAGGGCCTGAAATAGCATTAGTAGAGGTAAATCCCTCAGAGGAGCGCGACAGTGCCGTAACCTGGAGAGAGGCAAGTCTCATAGAAAGTGCGAATGCAGGCACACCGTACCGTCGTGAAATGACTTGGAAAAACTTCGACAGAAGAGCAAACCGATTCGCTAATCTTCTTTTAAGCCGTGGCTTCAAAAGAGGTACAAAGGTAGCGATTCTTCTTATGAATTCTCTCGAATGGCTCCCTCTTTATTTCGGTATTCTCAAGGCAGGCTGTATAGCGGTGCCTATGAATTTCCGCTATTCAGGAGATGAAATCAAATACTGTCTCGAGCTTGCTGATTGTGAGGTTCTTATTTTCGGTAAAGAATTCATAGAGCGAATTGATTCTATTGCGAACGATGTTCCGGGTGTGAAGACTATGTTTTATGTCGGCAAGGATGGCCCCGTATACAGTGAAGATTGCTGTGCGATGATGAATTTCTGTTCATCAGAAGCTCCGCCCGTTATGCTTAAAGAAGAGGATTACGCAGCTATCTATTTTTCATCAGGAACAACAGGCTTTCCTAAAGCGATTTTACATAACCATAAAGCTCTTCTTTCATCGTGTATGACGGAACAGAATCATCACGGACAGTCAGAAGGGGATGTATTCCTTTGTATTCCTCCTCTTTATCACACAGGTGCAAAAATGCACTGGTTCGGAAGTCTCTTAAGCGGAAGCAAGGCAGTGCTTCTCCGCGGTGTTAAGCCCGAGTGGATTCTCAGAACTATAACAGAAGAAAAATGTACTATCGTATGGCTTCTTGTGCCCTGGGCTCAGGACATGCTCGATGCAATAGAGAGCGAAAGGGTCAATCTTGACGAATATCTTCTGTCACAGTGGAGGCTTATGCATATCGGTGCTCAGCCTGTTCCCCCAAGCCTCATTAAGCGCTGGATGAACATCTTCCCGCATCATCAGTATGATACTAACTACGGTCTTTCCGAATCAATCGGCCCCGGCTGTGTGCATCTCGGTGTCGAAAACATCCACAAGGTCGGCGCAATCGGTAAACCCGGTTATCTTTGGGAAGCCAAGATTGTCGACGAAAAGGGCGATGAAGTACCTCAGGGTGATATCGGTGAGCTCATCGTCAAAGGTCCCGGCGTAATGCTCTGCTACTATAAAAACGAAGAGGCTTCGAATGAGGTTCTCAAAGACGGTTGGCTTTACACAGGCGATATGGGTAGAGAAGACGAAGAAGGCTTCATTTATCTCGTTGACCGTAAAAAGGATGTCGTTATCTCAGGCGGTGAAAATATCTATCCCGTACAGATCGAAGATGCTCTTCGCAAACACGAAAAAATCAAGGATGTGGCTGTCATCGGTATTCCTGATGAACGTCTCGGTGAAAAGACTCTGGCAATTATCGAGCTCAAAGACGGCGTGACCTGTACAGAAGCAGAAATCAATGAGTTCTGTCAGGAGCTTCCCCGTTACAAGAGACCTAAAAAGATTGTATTTGAAAAGGTGCCCAGAAATCCTACAGGCAAAATCGAAAAACCTGTGCTCCGCAAAAAATACTGTCAGGTCAGTCTCGTAGAAGCACAGATAAAATAAATATTTCAGCTACCTGTCTTTTTCGTATAAGACAGGTGCTTTCATTTTATCATAAAAATAGTCCGAAACTGTCTTTCCGATCTGTAAAAGTTTCGGTTTTGTGGAAGAAAAGGATATGGATGCAGCACTTAATCTTCTCTTCGGTGAAGATGGTTCTGAGCTTCGTGTGAAATATGCGGGTCTTATTGCCAAAATACAGGAATACAGAAACAAGGTTTCAAAGAATCTTACCGGCTTTTATGACAGTCTCGGAGAAAAAGGAATTCATGTAGGCTTTATTGCAAAATACGGATTTCTGAATGCCCCCATTACTGCAGAAGATGACATTCTCAGTGACTCTCTGGTAAGTCTCACTCACGCCACTATGGGCGCTACTTCGGCTTTGATCGGAGAGACGCTTTCCGATGAATACGTAGAAAAACGTTTTTCTGAGGGTAAAGGAAAGTACATTTCTCTTGATAAGCAGGTTGACCTTAGTACTGCATATTCACCTGATACTACCTGGATTGTTAAAAAGGCACACCATAATGTCTTCGAGCCTTACCGCCCGGTATTAACGGCTTTCTTTAACGGTACTAATGAAACAGTGGACAGTATCAATGTCGGCTCACAGTTTATGGTTTATGATTTCGGTACTTATACTGTTACAGCTATGACGGAAGAAAACTGCGAGGATTATGATTTCATTACCCGTCCTGTGGAAAAACCGACTACAGAAACACGTCTGGTTTCTTTTATGAGATTTTTAACAATGATAATAAATCTTATCACAAAGCTTTTTAAAGGTGAGCTTGATTTTTCGAATCTTTTAGCTTAAAGAAAAATGACCTCCTTGTATTTGGTAATACCATTTTACAAGGAGGTCTGTTTTTTATAGATAATGCTGTTAATGCGTTCTTAATATTGTTAAATATTTTTTAATAGTATTATTGAAATAATGTATAAACCTATGATATAATTAATCGATTAAAAAGTGGAGGTAGATATAATGAAAAAGTTTATTGCGCTTATTCTTACTGTAATTCTCTCTCTTTCAATTATGGCACCTGCTACCTGTGCGGTAGATGCAAACGACACACCTGTCGTTATTCTCAGAGGTGACGGTGTTGAACTGGTCAACAGAGACGAAAACGGCAACGAAACAGAAATCTGGC
>CALCHE010000007.1 GCA_937901145.1 uncultured Clostridia bacterium | reverse complement strand
GAATATTTTGCCCTGACACGTACAGAGCCTCTGCCTGTTTTGTAAATTTCGTCAATTTTCTCTTTGTCGTAAAGAAGAATACCGCCGCCGCTGAAATCGGGAGCAAGAAGTGTCTCCGAAATATCGTGGTCGGGATTTTTGAGAAGAGCAATAGTGGTTTCGCAGATTTCGTTGAGGTTGAAGGAGCAGATGTTGCTTGCCATACCTACTGCGATACCCAGATTGTTATTTACAAGTACTGTCGGGAAAGTAACGGGGAAGAGGGTAGGCTCCATCATTGAATTGTCATAGTTTGGGACAAAATCAACGGTGTCCTTATCAATATCACGGAAAAGCTCTGCACTTATTTTGTCAAGCTTTGCCTCTGTATATCGTGATGCGGCATAAGCCATATTCTTTGAATAAGCCTTGCCGAAGTTACCCTTTGAATCAATAAAGGGGTGAAGCAGAGCCTCGTTACCTCTTGTGAGACGGACCATTGTTTCGTAAATTGCACCGTCACCGTGGGGATTGAGCTGCATTGTTCTGCCCACAATATTTGCTGACTTTATTCTGGCACCGTTCTGCAGTCCCATAAGGTGCATTGTGTAAAGGAGCTTTCTGTGCGAGGGTTTGAAACCGTCAATTTCGGGGATAGCTCGTGACATGATAACGCTCATTGCATAGGGCATGAAGTTTGTTTCAAGAATATCCGTTATATGCTGAGGCTGAACTATACCCGCACCTGAAATATGGGCATTCGGGCTGAGTGCTTCGGTTTTGATTTCGTCATTTTTCTTTTTCTTTGCCATAAAATTCAGTCCCCCTTCCTCAGCTTATGTCTGCAAGGTCAATATACTGATGACCTACTTGAGCTATGTGTTCTTTTCTTCCCTGAAGATTGTCGCCGAGAAGAAGCTCGAATACTTCGGCAGTCAGCTGTGCATCTGTGGGTTCGACCTTTATGAGTCTTCTTGTTTTCGGATTCATGGTGGTCATCCACATCATGTCGGGTTCGTTTTCACCAAGACCCTTTGAACGCTGGATTGTGTATTTCTTTTCACCGATTTCAGCGAGTGCATCGGCTTTTTCCTGTTCGTTGTATGCAAACCATGTCTGGTTGCCCGATGTGATTTCATAAAGGGGAGATTCTGCAATGAAAACCTTTCCCGCATCAATCAGAGTGGGCATAAGAGCATAAATCATTGTAAGGATAAGTGTTCTTATCTGGAAGCCGTCAACGTCAGCATCGGTACAGATAATAACCTTGCTCCAGCGGAGATTATCGAGACTGAAGGTTGACATATTCTTCATTGCTTTGGAATGCACTTCAACACCGCAGCCTAAAACCTTAAGAAGATCGGTGATAATTTCACTTTTGAAAATCTTATCATATTCAGATTTGAGGCAGTTAAGAATTTTACCTCTTACTGGAATAATAGCCTGGAACTCCGAATCTCTCGCCTGCTTACAGGCACCGAGAGCAGAGTCACCCTCCACTATAAACAGCTCACGCTTGTCTATATCCTTGCTTCGGCAGTCAACAAATTTCTGTACACGGTTAGCCATATCATTCGAAGAAGCAAGTGTTTTTTTGATGTTGATTCTTGCCGCTTCAGCCTTTACACGGCTACGCATATTGATAAGCACCTGATCAGCTATCTTGTCTGCCTCCATCTTATTTTCGATGAAGTAAACCTCCATCTGATGGCGGAGAAACTCAGTCATAGCTTCCTGAATAAATTTATTGGTAATAGCCTTTTTAGTCTGATTAAGATATGAAGTCTCAGTAGAGAAGGAAGAAGAAACAAGAATAAGACAGTCAGATATATCCTGGAATTTTATCTTGCTGTCGCTCTTAGAGTATTTTCCCGTCTGCTTGAGATAAGCATCTATCTGCGCTACGAGAGCGTTGGTTACAGCCTTGTCAGGTGAACCGCCGAACTCAAGGAAGCTGGAGTTATGGTAGTATTCAATAAGCTGTTTTTTGTTAGAGAAGGTGAGAGCCACATTAAGCTTAACCTTGTATTCAGGTAAATCCTCTCTGTCCTTACCCTGTCTGTCAGCCTGCCAGAACTGCACGGAAGAAATGGCATCCTCCCCTGCTATCTCCTTTACATAGTCGCTGATACCGTTTTCGTAGTAATAAGTAAAGGTTTCAAATCCACCCTTAATCTGATTTTTAAGCTCGAATCGAACCTTAGGATTAACGATAGCCTGTCTCTGCATTACCTGCTGAAAATATTCGAGAGATACATCTATATCAGTGAAAACCTCTGTATCGGGCTTCCATTTTATGCGTGTACCTGTATCTTTCTTAGAATAAGGCTCGCTGGTAAGTCCGCCTATATTATTACCTTTTTCAAAGTGAAGGGTATGTCTTTCACCGTCTTTTTTAATTTCTGCATCCATATACTCACTGGCATACTGAGTGGCACACAGGCCCAAACCGTTAAGACCGAGAGAGTACTCATAACTACCGCTTGAATTGGTGTTATATTTACCGCCACCGTACATCTCACAGAAAATAATCTCCCAGTTTTCCTTGTCATATTTTTTATTGTAACCGACAGGAATACCGCGACCGAAATCCTGAACCTCTACTGCTCCGTCAGAAAAGCGGGTAACAATAATTTTGTCTCCGTGACCTTCTCTGGCTTCGTCGATAGAATTGGATAATATCTCGAAAATTGAATGTTCGCAACCGGCAAGACCGTTCGAACCGAAAATAACCGCAGGTCTTTTTCTGACTCTGTCGGCACCTTCGAGCATCAAAATATCGTCATTTGAATAATCGGATTTTTTAGCCATTATTTATCTTAATCCTTTCATCTGAAACTCGGAATTATACACCAAATATTGTATAACTTTCTTTAATTTAACACAACAGTTATAATTTACACTATTTTTCAAAAAAAATCAAGTCTTAGCTTCAACAAACCATTTCCCTTCATCTTCAAAAAGATAGGTTTTTTTACCTGAAACAGCAATTTCATACCTTATTCCTGTACCACCTACCTTGGTAGCGTAAGCTCTCTGTACACTGTAAACCCTGTCGATTTCATATTTTTTACCGTTTTCCCATATAACGGTAAGCGGGGTAACTGAACCGTCACTGTCTATGCGGGCAACCACATCGACATAAACTTTTTTACTACACATATCATTACCTTCTATCTATACATTCTTTTAGGCAAAGGCATTTTATCCTTATTATGACCCGGAATCTTATTTTCAGTTAAAAGACAACAGTTAAAAATTGATTTTTCTCCATATCTTCTTCTTAAATCCATAACTGTATCATCTATTTTTTGCTGTTTTTCGTGCTTTCGATAATCCGTATAAAGGCTCAACTGCTCAGGAGATTTTTCATTTTTCAGATTGATAGCTCTCACACTCACCGCTCTGACATCGTAATTCCATCTGTAATTTTTAGAAAAAAGTTCAATCGCTGTTTCAGCTATTTCTTTAGCCGACTGAGAAAGATAAGGCAGGTCACACTGAAACTGCCTCGTAACGAGCTTATTGTCCTTTACAGCAATCTGCACTGCCGATGCCGATAAAGAGGCATTACGAAGCCTTTTTGACACATCCTGACTCAGAGAAAGAAACACCTTCCACACCTCTTCAGTGTTCACAAGATCAGCTGTACAGGTTATTCCATGGCCTATGCTTTTTATGGGCTGACAGTAGCCGTCGGGCATTACTCGCGAAGCATCCAATCCGTTGGCGAAAATCCACATTTCTTTCCCCGCCACACCGAAAACAGAGCTGAGCCACTCAGGAGATGTTACGGCTATATCGCCTATCGTTCTTATTCCGTAAGATAAAAGTTTAGCTGCAGTCCTTCTGCCTACACCCATCATTGCCCCTGCCGGCAAAGGCCATATAATTTCTCTGAAATTTTCTCTTTTTATTTCAAATACACTGTCAGCTGAAGCGAGATCGCTACCGAGCTTGGCAAAAATCTTATTAAAAGAAACGCCTATTGATACTGTAAGTCCGAGTTCTTTTTTGAAGCTCTCCCGTATTTCATCGACAATTTTTTCCACTGAACCGAAAAGGGTTATACTACCTGTAAGGTCACACCATGCCTCATCCAAACCCATAGGCTCGATTTTATCTGTATATCGGGCATAAATGTCGTGAGCCAAAGAAAAATATTTTAGATAACTCTCAAAATGCGGCTTCACTACGATTAGGTCAGGACATTTGTTTTTGGCCTGCCATATAGGTTCTCCCGTTTTCACTCCGTATACCTTTGCCTGCTCTGTTTTAGCTAAAATAATTCCATGTCTGTCCTCCACGCTACCGCCTACAGCCACAGGCTTACCCTTAAGCTCGGGATTCAGACTGCACTCTATAGATGCATAGCAAGAGTTCATATCCGAATGAATTATCACTCTTTCCATTTTATACGCCTCTCAAAAAAAGAACATTTGTTCGATATAATTATATAACATCAATACATTTTTGTCAATAGATAAAACCCGCCAAAAACTGACGGGTTTATTATATCAAAGTATTATACATATGAGTCCGCTGCAGCCTTCATTTATCACTCTTTCCAGTGTTTCCTGAAGCTTCATTCTCGCGTCAACAGGCATCCTGTAAAGTTTATTGTGAAGTCCTTCATTCACAAGACTGTCAAGAGTTTTACCGAAAATATTTGACTGCCATATTTTTGAAGGATCCTCCTCAAACTCTTTCAGCAGATACATAATAAGCTCTTCCGACTGACTTTCTGTTCCTACAATAGGTGCAACCTCGGTATTTATATTGGCTTTAAGCATATGAATAGAAGGCGCAGAGGCTTTTAGTCTTACACCGTATCTTCCGCCTTGCTTCATTATCTCAGGATCCTCCAGTGTAAGCTCATCCATCGTAGGCATAACTATACCGTATCCTGTGGCATCAACTTCATCTAAAGCAGTACGGAATCTTTCCCAATCCTTTCTGACAGCAGAAAGCTCAAGCAGTGAATTCATAAGCTGATGTTCGTTTTTCACATCAAGACCTGTTTTTTCACTGACAACATTATAAAACAGCTCCGGAGCAACCTCTATTTTTATCTTGACGGACCCTGTAGATAATTCAATAGCACTCACACGGCAATCAACAACAGAATCAGATTTCGCTATTTCTTTTTCAAACTCTGAGGAATCCTTCATTTTTCTTAATGATTCAGCTGAAGACGAAATAGCTGAATAGAGATTTTTTCTGATAGCATGCTCTCGTTCAAGACCTGTAATCCACCTGGGAAAATCGATAAGCATCTCCTTAATTGGAAATTCATATAACAGCTCAGTTAAAACGCAATTAATTTCATCCGAAGACATCTCGAGACAATTTACAGGAACCACACCTGCGGAATATTTCGCCTTTAATTCCGATGCAAGCTTACGGCACTCGGGAGACATAGGATTACGACTGTTAAGAACAATAACAAAAGGCTTATCAATGCTTTTCAGTTCACTTACAACTCTCTCTTCGGCACCGGCATATTC
Organism: uncultured Clostridia bacterium; assembly: GCA_937901145.1. Classification (GTDB taxonomy): domain Bacteria; phylum Bacillota; class Clostridia; order Oscillospirales; family Acutalibacteraceae; genus UBA6857. The sequence goes on along the minus strand of CALCHE010000007.1, from coordinate 4,260 downwards.
TTCTCTCGGAATGTCACTTATTGAACCGTCTGTCGTAATCACGATACCCACTGTGGAATGTTCGGTTATAACCTTGTTTGTGCCTACCTCTGCGGCCATATTAAAGGGAATCTCCTGCTCATACCAGGGTGTTTTTACCATTCTCGGCATTTCATTTTCTATGTAACCTAATGCTGACGGAACCACATAACCCACACAGTCAATCATTCTGACATTAAGGTTCATTGAATCCCCTATTTTTACCTCAGCAGCTTCTTCAGGGATGAATTTTGGCTCAGTAGTCATAATCGTGCGACCGGATGAGGACTGCGGAAGCTCATCCACAGCTCTTTCTTTTTTAGCTTCGTCCTCAATATTAGGCAATACGAACTCATCCATAAATTTCTTTATGAAGGTCGATTTTCCGGTACGTACAGGACCCACAACACCAATATAGATATCTCCGCCTGTACGTCCGGCTATGGATTCATATATACTTGTACTCGTCATCTGCAAATCCTCTTTTCAATAATTCTTCATAGAAATACTATGCAAACAACTTTTCTGATATGTCAGTCTAATGTATAAAAAAAACAAACCCTCCTTCAATAAGGAGGGTAAATGTTTCTGAAAAATCAAAGCATAAAGCTCTTTACAAAGAGGAGACCAACAACAGCCATAAAGATGCAAAGACCGATCATAATTGAGTTGAGAAGGTCGATTGACTTCTGCTCGTAGCCTGCCTTCTTAGCTTTGTTGTACCAGATCCAGGGAATAAACTGTAAGATGAATAATGCAGAAAGAAGAGCTGCAAAGAAATTCATACCCTTGGAAGCGATGCTTAAATCACCGTTCTTTGTTTTAACGATCTGTGCGGGAGCAACCTGCTGAATAATAGCCTGCTGTGCATATACAGGAGCTGACTGAGCATAGATGGGTGCTGACTGAGCATAAATGGGTGCTGCAGCATCATCAAAAACAGGAGCTTCAGGAGCTACGGGAACTGTCTGCTGTGCTGTGAATACAGGAGCCTGAGGAGCGGTAGCTTCAGCAGCGGTCTGTGAGAAAATATCGTTGTTTACTTCTGCAGGTGCAGAAACTTCCTCAGCAGGATTTTTCTGACCGCAGATAAAGCAGAAATCAGAATTATCGTCAATTACATTGCCACAAAATTTACAAATCATATCTAGTCCTCCTAAGATTTATAAAGAGATTATATCACTAAAAATTCATATTTACAATAGTTTAATGAAACAAAATCATCCTTTTTTCAGTTGTTTGTACATATTTTAAGTCTTTTTTCGGAAAAATACTACAAAAATCAATTTAATGAGTGATAAAAATGAAATCTTTAATATATTTCTATGCTTTACTGACAGGGGTTATAAATTCAGCCCTTGGCTCCGGCGGAGGAATGATCAGCGTGCCTGTAATGAAAAAATATGGCCTCAATCAAAAGGAAGCTCAGGCTACGACTCTGGCTGTTATACTCCCTCTGACTGTAATAAGCGCAGTTATCTATGCTTTGAACGGTTACTTCGCAGTTACAGATGCATTAAAATACGTTCCCTTCGGTATAATCGGCTCTGTATTCGGAGTCAAGCTTACCGAAAAGCTGAAAAATAAGCATCTGAAGAAAATTTTTTCGTTCTTTATGCTGTGGGCAGGAATACGTATGCTGTTAGGGTGATTATATGAATTTATTTACTATTCTTGCATCGTTTATTTCGGGTATACTGTGTTCAATGGGAGTCGGTGGCGGATCTGTCTTAATAATTTTTCTGACAACTTTTATGAGTATGAACCAAAAAGAAGCACAAGGAATCAACTTATTTTTCTTTATTCCCTGCGCTGTTTATTCAGTTATAAGATACAACAAGGAAAATCTTATCGATAAAAAAATTCTGAAGCCTTTCATTATATGTGGTCTGATTGGTGTCGGTATAGGTTACTGTGCCGTCAGCTTTATACCGGGAGATTTCCTGAGAAAAATTTTCGGTGTATTTCTTGTAATTATGGGTATAAAAAACTTGTTTTCAAAGAAATAAAGAGGAACAGCAGACGCCGTTCCTCTACATTTTTATTTCGAGGCAAGATAGCTTTCCAGGATCATTACTGCCGAAACAGCATCGACGATTCCTTTTCTCTTGTCCCCTCTTACATTCGTAACATTAAGAGCTCTGTGTGCCGAAACAGTGGTAAGCCTTTCGTCTACCATAACAGTTCTGATGCCTGTTTTTTCAGTAAGAGCATCAGCAAAGCTTTTGCACTTTTCTGCCCTTTCACCGCTGGTTCCATCCATATTTTTCGGTAAGCCTACCACGATAAGCTCAGGCTTATACTGACTAATAATCTTTTCTATCTCAGCGATAAGCTTAGGAGCATAAGACTGTGTGATGACCGTAACAGGAGAAGCCAACATTTCCATTTTATCGCATACAGCAATACCTGTTCTGACATCGCCGTAATCTACTGAAAGAATAACCATTATATCACCTTACTGTTCAACATCAACAAGCTTGTTATCAATAGCCTCTCTTACATCATTGAAGCTTTTAGCTGAAAGCCCCGAATGAATCTGACTGAATATGTGTCTGAAAATAGTTTTGGATGGGTTGGAAGAGCCTGTACGAAGGTCAGCACGGTAGTCGAAGCCATACCAGACAGCAGTTACATAATGAGGAGTACCTCCACAGTACCACTTGTCACAGTTATCAGAGGTGGTACCTGTTTTTGCAAAGGTCTGGAATCCGCTGATCTTAGATCCGTAACCTGTACCGAAGCTTTCAGTAACAGCCTTGGTCATCATCGAAAGAAGCTCGGAAGCTGTGTTTCTGCTGATAGCCTGCTGAGGCTTATTAGCTGTATTATCGAGAAGCACGTTACCGTTTCTGTCAGTAACCTTATAGTAACTGTAAGGCTCATAATATCTGCCGCCATTACCGAATGTGGCAAAAGCTGCCGCCATTTCAAGTGTGGTAACACCGGTCTGAGTACCGCCAACACCAAGGGGGCTGAGATCCTTATCGCCTTCACTAAGGTTAAGATGGAATGCTTCATTGCAGTATCTGAGACCTGCATCTACACCTATCATTTCACTGAGAATACGTACCGGAACAGTATTCAGTGAACGCACAAGTGCATTTTCTACAGTAACGTATTCGCCTGAACCGTGATCACCGTTAAAGTTACGTGGCCACTTTTCTCCCTTAAGAGTAATAGCTTCTTCGAGAATAACAGACTGTGATGTTACACGACCCAGATCAACAGCGGGAGCATATACACCCAGAGGTTTGATAGAAGAACCTGGCTGTCTTTTAGCGCGGCTGTCCGTGGCTCTGTTGTAAGCACGGTTTGCAGTTTTTTCACCTGTTCCGCCTACTATACCCACTATTCTGCCCTCATAATCCATAACAACCATAGATGATTCCGGAAGCTCACCGCGTGAGTCGTAATGTGAACGCGGGAATCCCGAACGGTTCTCATAGGATTTTTCAAGTATTTCCTGTATACGGAGATCTACAGCCGAATATATCTTAAGTCCGCCATAGTATATCATTCTCTGGGCTTCATTGTAGTCGTAATCATATTCCTCCTGAAGGTCGGCAATTACCTGCTGTACTACATACTCTTCATACCAGGACATAATTTCGGATTTGTCGACAGTTTCCTTTTCGCTGGAGGAAGTCTTACTTTTAATCTTTACATTCTTTTTAATTGTTTTATTATAAGTCTCTTCGCTGATCTTTCCTTGCTGCCACATATACCACAGACAAAGTTCCTGACGCTCTTTACATTTTTCGAAATTTGCATAAGGATTAGTTGTATATGGAGCCTTAGTAATACCTGCAAGCATTGCACATTCTGCAAGAGTAAGTTTGTTAACCTCTTTGCCGAAATAGGTCTCAGCGGCCGTTTTTACGCCGTAACAGCCCGAACCCAGAGCAACAGTATTAAGATAAGCTTCAAGGATATCTTTCTTAGAATAATTCTTTTCTAAATTGAGTGCTCTCGTAATTTCGTGGAATTTTCGGTTATATGTTGCAGCATTCTGATCGGTTAAGTTTTTGATAAGCTGCTGTGTAATCGTAGAGCCGCCTTGTCCTTCAAGGTCAGGGTCAATCAAAACACCTATAGTTCTAATCCAGTCAACACCGCTGTGTGTATAAAAACGTTTGTCCTCAAGGCAGATAAAAGCCCAAAGAAGATTATCGGGCATATCCTCATAGTCAACCCAGATTCGGTTTTCTTCGCCGTGAAGACGCGTAAGCTCGATAACCT
>CALCHE010000006.1 GCA_937901145.1 uncultured Clostridia bacterium | reverse complement strand
CTCATACACAAGCCAGATGGTTCGTACAATCAAGTACTTCGCAGAGCTTGCATAAGTTAAAAGTTAACTTTAAAGAGGTTGCAGTAATGCGACCTCTTTTTTTGTGTAATTGTCTTAGCTTGCTTTTTCCACAGCGATATGCTATTATAGCTAAGATGGAAGCTTAGCTCTGTCGGTAATATAAAAATGCAGGAGTGAAGTCAAGTTATGGAAATCAAAGCTAAATGCACTTACGATTATAAAACTTGTAAGGCGATGGCTCACGCTTATACTTATAAAAAGCAAAAGCCTGTTAAAGCAATGCTTCTGCATATTTTTTTTGCTTTCATTCTCGGTGCGGCGGATATTTATCTGATTCAGAGTACGGACGGCGATATTTCTGTTTATATTATCCTTGGTCTCTGTCTTCTCATGGTGGCACTTGAGTTTGTGATGTATTTTCTTATGCCTCGTCTTCAGTATAACTCTATGTCTAAAATGAAGGATATATCAAATGACTATATTTTCCGTGATGATTATTTTTTTGCATCTGCCGGTTCGGAAGAATATAAGGGAGCTTTGACTGTAAAGTACAGCCTTCTGGAAAAGGTTATGGAAACGGGAGAATATTTTATTTTATTTCAGAATAAAAGACAGGCCTATCTGGTAGAAAAATCCACACTTGAGGGCGGAACAGCCGAAGATATAAGAGAAAAGCTTCAGCCTGTCCTCCGTAAAAAGTACATAATCTGTAAATATTAATCTGAATACTATGTCATTAGCTTAATTTTTAGTCTATCATCTTGAACATAGCGAAAGACCTATTATACTTTGAAAAGATTTTTCACATCCGTTCAAAATGACATTTTAAAGAGAAGCTAATGGCATTATTTTTGCGTAAAATATTGCAATGAAAAAAAGTAAATGCTATAATAATAAAATATTATTCCATTGAGGTGATAAAATGAATATAGGTATTTACGGTTACGGAAACTTAGGTAAGGGTGTAGAGGACTCCATAAAACGCAATAAGGATATGTCTCTGGTGGCTGTTTTCACACGCAGAAAGCCCGAAACACTTAAGATAGCTACAGAGGGCGTGCCAGTGGTTTCCGCTGACGATATACTTTCCTGGAAGGATAAAATCGACGTGCTTATTATCTGCGGCGGCAGTGCTACGGACCTGCCCGAAATGACTCCGTATTTAGCTGAGCATTTTAATGTGGTTGACTCATACGATAATCATTCTGCTATACTTACTCATTTTAAAAATACAGATAAGTCCGCTCTCGCAGGGGGCAAGACAGCACTTATCTCCTGCGGATGGGACCCGGGTATGTTCTCTCTTAACCGCCTTTATGCAGGCTGTATCATCCCCGACGGTAATGACTATACCTTCTGGGGTAAGGGCGTTTCTCAGGGCCATTCCGACGCTATTCGCCGTATCGAGGGCGTTATCGATGCCCGTCAGTACACAGTGCCCGTAGAGGAAGCTGTGGAAAGAGTAAGAAGAGGTGAGGCTCCCGAATTCACCGCCAGAGATAAGCATAAAAGAGAATGCTATGTGGTAGCCGAGGAGGGTGCAGATAAGGAACGAATCCGTAAGAAAATCGTGACTATGCCCGCTTACTTCGAGCCCTATGATACCACAGTTACCTTTATTTCTGCCGAAGAGATGAAGGAAAAGCACGGTGAACTGCCCCACGGCGGTAGTGTTATCCGTACAGGAAAAACAGGTCAGAGCGACTGTCATAATCAGGTAATCGAGTATAAGCTCACTCTTGACTCAAACCCTGAGTTTACAGGTAGTGTTCTCGTATGCTTCGCACGTGCCGTCTGCCGTATGGCTGAAAGAGGAAGCTTCGGCTGTAAGACAGTATTTGATGTGGCACCGGCTGATCTTTCCGCTCAGCCGAGAGAAGAAATAATCGCACATCTTTTATAAGGAAGTGATTTTTATGTTATGTGAAAATATCGGTGTGAACTCTGCGGGACATCTCACTTTTGCGGGACAGGATACTGTGGAGCTTGCTAAAGAATACAGCACACCTCTTTATCTTATGGATGAAAACAGAATCCGTGAGAAATGCCGTACATATATGAAGGCTATGAAGGACGCTTTCGGTGAGGAAAGTCATCCTGTTTATGCAGGTAAGGCGGCTTGCTTCAAATATATCTACAGAATTATGAAGGAAGAGGGAATGGGTATCGACCTGGTTTCTCCCGGTGAAATCTATACGGCTCACAGCCAGGGCTTCCCGATGGAAAACTCCTTCTTTCACGGTAATAATAAAACCGACGCTGATATAGCCTATGCTATGGAATGCGGAGTAGGCTATTTTATGGTCGATAATATGTATGAAATCAAGGCTATAAACAACCTCGCAGGTAAAAGAGGACAGGTGCAGAAGGTTATACTCCGTCTCACTCCGGGTATCGATCCCCATACTTATTCTGCCGTTGCTACAGGCAAGGTGGACTCCAAGTTCGGTATTGCTATCGAAACAGGACAGGCTGAGGACTTCGTGAAAGAAGCCGTTAACTTAAAGAATGTAAAGATTATGGGTTATCACTGTCATGTAGGTTCACAGGTTTTCGACGAAGAGGGTAGTGTATATCTCGATGCATCTGATATTATGCTTTCCTTTGCCGCTGATATGGAAAAGAAATACGGTCTTTCCATGGAGATACTCAATATGGGCGGCGGTTACGGTGTAGCTTATACCGAAGAGGATACAGGTGTGGATATTTCTGCTAATATTCATCTTTTAGCTGGGCATATCAAGGCCGAATGTGAAAAGCTCGGGATCACTATGCCGAAGGTGCTTATGGAGCCGGGCAGAAGCATAGTGGCCGACGCAGGTATGACTCTTTATTCCGTAGGTACTCTTAAGGAAATCACAGGCTACAAAAATTATGTTTCCGTTGACGGAGGTATGACTGATAACCCACGTTATGCTCTTTACGGTTCAAAGTATACAGTTTATCTTGCCGAAAGAATGAACGACGAAGCCACCTTCAGATGCGATGTGGTAGGCAGATGCTGTGAAAGTGGTGACATTATTCAGCCTGATGTACTTTTACCAAAGCCCGAAAGAGGTGAAATCCTCGCTGTGGCCACCACAGGTGCTTATAACTATTCCATGGCTTCAAACTATAACCGCATACCGAGACCTGCTCTGGTAATGCTTAAGAATGGGGAAAACTTCCTCGCAGTAAAGAGAGAAAGCTTTGAGGACTTGGTGAAAAACGACTTATAAAATTAAGACTGTCAGGAAAGCTGCAGGATGCTAATCTCTTCGCTCCGAAGGTGTACAGAGGCACTCCGAGAAAACAAAGTAATAACGGTCAGGATTCGATGTCCTGACCGTTTTTTATGCTTTGATTAAATAGTTTATCTGAGTTTTTTCTCTGTAATGTGGCTTCGTTGATCTTGTGACTTTACCGACACTCTTATTTCTTTTTAAGCTCATCTCTGAGCTTATTTTCGTAAGCTCTCATTTCTAAAACTAAGTCACCATTTGATTCATAGAAGCAGTTTCTCTTTGAAAGGAAACGGTATTCTCCCTGCTTGAGCGCCATAATTACCAGACCGCCGAGGAAGGCGCTGATAAGAATGATGAAGAAAAGAGGAATACGGCAGGTGAGCCAGTCGCCTGAGCGAAGGGGGAGAGTGAAACTCATATAAATTTCTCCTCTTTCGAAAAGCTCTGCATAAGTATAATCCACTGCACCGTAGGTGTAATTTCCTGTGGCATATCTGGGCAGTGAGCCGTCAGTATAGGCTGTGTTCACGATACCGAAAAGAGCCGTAACCACACCACCGATTGCTGAGCCTGCCATAAGACCGGGAATAACCGTGAAGGGACTTCTGCAGGCTAAAGGCATAGCGAATGCAGTGGTAAGCTTGATGTTTTCGAAGAATGCATTGATGGGTCCCGAGGTGGCAAGATTCATGTCGTCCGTGTCGGTTTTGCCTTTTTTGAATATTTTGCAGTTAAAGATACCGAAGAAGGCTGTCCAGCCCACAGTGATGAAGCATACGCTGTAAATGGTGATAAGCTGAGCATTACCTGTAGCAAAGAAAGCAGCAGTAGCCACACCGAAGGCTGAAAGGGAAACGGGACCGATAAGGTCGAAACCGACCATAAGACCCATAAGAAGAGCGGCAATAACTGCGTTGCTTTCAGAAAGAGCGGTAAGAGTATTACCCAAAGCTTCGGAAATAAAGGCAAACGGAATTTCGATGCCGTATCTGATAAGCACGAAGGTTGTAGCAGCAGAGGCTACGGGAATGATGAGTATGAGTACGATAAGATCTACACCTTCGATGATTTCGAGACCCTTTATTGCTTCGGGAATAGCCTTGATTTTTTTGCGAAGAGAGGCGAGGAGTCTGTCGATTTTTTTGCCGATAATGGGTTTGAGGTTTGACCAGCCTGCATAAAGGAGCTTGATAAGTAAACCGAGAATAACCGCCATTATCAGGTAGCCCATATATCCTATGGCTGTGGCTGAGGAATAATTTTCGGGAGTGGAGAAGAAACAGGGGTACATATTAACTGCTCCGCTTCCGCTTTCTGTGAAATGAGCGAAGTAAACTGACAGGGCGAGTGAAGGAGCCAGGGCGGGCAGACCTGCGATAAGATAGGCTACGATTACTGCTAAGGCTACAAAGAAAAAGTCAGTAGCCCAGAAAAGAATGAACCATAGGGTAGGCTCTGTTTCGGCACCCGTCCATCCGAAAATGTGATAAGTCTGAAAAAGATTCTGTATAACGAAGAAAAAGCCTGCGCCTAAAGCACCGAAAAGCTGAACGATAAAGATAATCGATGTGGCACGGTAAATTTTCTCCTTTGTGTCAAGATATAATTTTTTCATATATTTCTCTCCTTTACCTTGATTATTCTAATTATAAAATAAAAGTATGGCAGGGTCAATTGCTGTTTTGAATAAACATTAAGATGCTTTTTAGTGTATTTGTTCGAAAAATTTTTTAATAAACATTAAAAACACTTTTCAAAAGTTAATGAATCGTATATAATATGTCATAACACATAACAGAAAAAGCAAAGGTAGTAATTTATGAAAAGAATAAATGTTTACAGACTAAGCCTGTCAGCGATGTTTCTGGCTCTTATGTTTGTTCTGCCGCTTCTGACAGGACAGATTCCTCAGCTGGGTGAAAAGTTCTGTCCGATGCATATTCCCGCTTTTTTGTGCGGATATTTATGCTCTCCTTTATGGGGGATGGCGGTGGGCTTTACAGGACCTCTCCTAAGATCATTTACAGTGGGGGTGCCCGCGCCGTTTTTTCCGAAGGCTGTGGCTATTGCTTTTGAAATCGGAGCGTACGGTTTAGTATCAGGAATTTTATATAAGCTTTTTCCGAAGAAAAAGAGTTATCTTTATCTTTCTCTGGTGATTTCTATGGTAGTCGGAAGATTAGTCAGGTGCTTCGTACAGTTCTGCTGTGTGGGACTTGATGTGACGAAGTTTGATTTGCCGGCCTTCTGGACGGTAGTGGTGGTTAATGCCATTCCGGGCATTATAATTCAGCTTCTTATTATTCCTGTGCTTGTTTCTGCTGCAGAAAAAAATAAAAGTAAAAACAGATAACGATTGACAGAATTTATATATTTCTTTATAATAAAAACAGCGAATAAAAAGGAGAACAGATAATGAAAAAATTACTTTCAGTATTCCTTGCCACGGTGCTTGTTGTACTTATGGTGGCAGTACCTGTCTGTGCAGCATCGAGACTTGATCCCTCTGAGGGTCCCTGGCAGCAGACTCAGGCTTATTTCTATATGCTTGTTGACAAGGCAATTCAGTTCGTGGGTAAAATTCTTAATCGCTTTATTCCCGGTCTTGACTGGGGTAAAAGCTGGCAGAACTATGATGACTATGTTACTCCCGAGGGATTTTTTGAGGGTGAGGATACCTTTGAAAGAGAGGTTTCACCCGAAGCTCAGTGGAGTGCCGGTTATGCCTATGCGTCTCTTCTCGACGGTCTTGATGTTCTGAACGGTGAATATAGCCTTGCAGGTAGTCTTCAGGTAGCTGAGACTCTGAAGCCTACAGGTATTCTCGATGACCAGGGAGTTACTGTTTATGCTCTTTCCGACGGAGTCAGCGGAACAGTGGTTCAGGCAGTAGTTGACGGCTTCGGTCTTGCACGCGGAGATGTGCTCGAAATCCGTAACAGACTTTCTGCTTTCGCTGCAGAAAATGATATAATCAGCATCAGTATCTCTGTTCTTCATCAGCACTCTCTTATCGATACTTTAGGTATGGGTGTGGCTCTTCTTCCCGCTCTTATGCTTAATCCCGGTATGAATGCCGTGGGTATGGGTAAGGAAAATATGATGAGCGGCAAAAACGATCAGTTTATGGAGAACCTTTATAATGTGGTTACCGAAAGCGTTATCGATGCAGTAGAGGATATGGAAGAGGGTACACTTTACTATTCCTGTGCCGATATAACCGATCTTATCAATGACAAAAGAAATCCTGAGGTTTTCGATAATGAAATTCACCGTTTCCGTTTCGATCCTGTAAACGAGAGCTCCGATGAAATCTGGATCTGTCAGGGCTCTATGCACTGTACGGGTCTGAGCGGTGATAATACTGACATTTCCTCCGATTATCCCTATTATTTCAAACAGTACATAAAGGAAGCTACAGGTGCAGATGCGGTTTATGTTCTCGGCGCAGAGCTTGCTATCGGTTCAAACCGTGACAACCTGAAATATACCGATACAGGTAAAAATTCCAGAATCAAAGCTTACGGCCAGGAAATCGCGAAGAGAGTTCTTGCCATTGAGGAAGAAACATCCCTCGAGCCTGTGCTTAATGTAGCTCACAGAGAGGTAGCAATCAAGGCTGACAATCCTGTTCTTATTCTCGCTGCACGAGAGGGTATCGTTAACTCCGTAGCTACCAAAGACGGTCTTGGATTTACTATAATTACAGAAATCGGTTATATGGAGCTCGGAAATAAAATAGGTATTGTTCTTGCTCCGGGTGAAATCGCTCCCGAAATTATATGGGGCGGTGCAGTTTCCAAGGAAGCAAGCTGGACAAAAACAAGCTGGGATTATGCCCCCTTGGCTGAAACAGCAGGTGTGGAAAAGGTTATCTGCTTCGGTCTGAATAATGATCAGATAGGATATATTCTTACAGATAACGATATTCGTTCTATGTTTACCGAAAACGAAGAAATAAATGCGGCATCAGTAAAGGCAGGTTCTGTTATAACTACTGCTTTTGAAGAACTGTTTGCTACAGTAAAATAAAAAGGAGAGAATAAAATGGATGTATTACTCAGAATAAGAAATACCTTTATGGCGGTTCTTGCCGCACTGGTAATGTTCTTTGCTCCTGCAGCAGAGAGCACTGAGACGGCAGAGCTTACAGGTACGGACACCTTCGTTATGGAAAGTGCTATCATAATGGGTCAGGGTATTACCACTGACGGAGAGTATTACTATACCAGCGGTACTGTAACCGGCGTCAATTTCACTGCTTTATCTAAGATGGATATTGATACTCTCAAGGTAGTTGAAAAGAACATCACTCCTCTCCCTTCTGTTTGCAAGGAAAGAGGAAATAACCACATCGGCGGCATCAGCTACTATAACGGAAAAATTTATGCTCCCGTAGAGGGCGGAGATGAGGTTCCCGCCTGTATTGTGGTATTTGATGCGGAAACACTCGAGGCAGAAAACGTTTACGATTTACCTGCTTCCGATTATCCTGACGGTGTGCCCTGGTGTGCAGTGGACAGCGAAACAGGCTATCTTTATGCATCCGTATGGGCTCAGACAAAGAAAATTCACGTTTACGATGTGAATGACGGTATGAAATATGTAAAGACCGTAGAGCTTTCCGAGCCTGTTAAGCGTATACAGGGCGGAGAATTCTATGAGGGCACTCTCTATCTTTCAAAGGATAACAATGATAAAGGTAAGATAAGAGATATTCTTTCCGTGAATGTTGCGACAGGTGAGGTTAATCTTGCGGCAGAAAGAAACATCGGCTCAGAAAATTTCGAAGCTGAGGGTATGACCTTCACTGAGGGAGAAAACGGATCTGTCCTTCATGTTCTCGATTATAACAAAAACATCGGTATTTTCCTTCATCACTATGATGTCAGTTTTTAAGGAGATGCGAAAATGAAAAAAGTAATTCTTTTTCAGGGCGACTCAATAACTGACTGCGGCAGAACCCGTGACCTTCCTTCAAATATAATCGAGAAGCTTTATATGAAAATGCAGTATGCGCTCAGAGGTGCTACCGAAATGGGATCAGGTTATCCCGCTATGGTAGCCAAAGAGCTCGGAGATGCGGAATACACCTTCATAAACAGAGGTGTAAGCGGTGACAGGATTCTCGATGTTTATGCCCGCATAATCAGAGATATTATCAAAATAAAGCCTGATGTTATGAGCCTTCTGGTAGGTGTAAACGATGTGTGGCACGATTTCGACTGGAATAACGGCACGGGTCTTAAACGCTTCGAAAAAATGTACGATATTCTCTTTGAGGAGCTTACAGAGGAGCTTCCCGATACGAAGTTTATCATTCTCGGTGCTTTCGTTCTCGAGGGCTCCGCTTCAGCGAACAGACCCGATCAGCCTGACCGTTACAGACTTTTCAGAGAGAATGTGGCTAAGGTGGCTGAAATAGAGAAAAAAGTGGCAGAAAAGTACGGAATCAGATTTATCGACTTAGGTAAAATATTAGATGAAGAAGCTGAAAGGTATACTGCTAAGGCTCTTTCCGGAGACGGTGTGCATCCCACTGAAAAGGGACACGAAATTATAAAAAGAGAATGGCTTAAAGCCTTCAATGAACTCGAATTATAAAAGTTAGCGGGTAACACTGACAAAGTGCTACCCGTTATTTTATGCATAAAAAACGCCGTAATTTTCATTACAGCGTTTTATTTTATTATTCCGCTTTTACAGAAGCTTCGTTTTTATTAATCTCATCGAGACTGAGCTGTCTGCGGTCCTCGAGGAATTTGACGATTTCCTTGTGCTTTTTACCTGAAAGCTTAAAGAAGAACATGGGAATAACAGCCAATAATGCCGATACACCCGGGAAGAGAGCGAAGGCGTAGAGAAGACCTTTTTTAGCCTCGATAGGCATAAGCTCCGGTGTATCTGCGAACTGAGTATAGCCTACATAAATAAGAAGAATGTTTGTTATGTAGGTGGTAAAGTTGGTAATGATTCTGGAAAGTGTGCCCTTGAGCGCACTTACAGTAGCTTCATTTCTCTCACCGTACTTGTATTCACCGTAGTCATAAACTGCCATCTGAATAAGACCTGATATGGTGTTATAGAAGCCTGTGGTAAGACCGTGAAGAGCGTACCAGAAAACGACTCTTACGAAAATATCCTGAGGCTCATGCTTTTCGTAGGGGTAAATGGAGAGGAACATACCTATATAGCACACGAAGGTACCGAGTCTCATACCGATATAGAGAATTTTATCGTCTACCCATCTACGTACTATGGGAGCCGCGAAAAGGGAAATACCCGTGGTGACGAATGAGGCAAGAGATGCCACGGACAGAAGAGCCGCATAGTTACCGTCGTTATATGTATAAGTAAATTCCAGTGCAGAGCCTTCAAAGAGAGTAAGAGAGAAGGTTTCAGCTCTGAAACAGGCGATAAAGGCGTAAGTCATAAGGCTGTAGCCGATACCGAAGCCGAGACTGAGAATTTCAGAAATCATGAAAAGAAGGAGCGGTTTATTGCGAAGGATGTTTTTGTAAACCTCGCGGAGCTTGGGAACCTCAACCTTCGGAGGATCTGTGATTCTTTCCTTTGTTACGATGATGTTCCAAAGAGTAAGAGGAATAGCGGCTATGGTAACTACACTGTAGCCGTAGAAATATCTTTCTGCATCTGAAAGATTGGGCAGAAGGAAGGGGAGAAGAGCGGCGATGTAGGTGCCGATAGAGCCGATAGCTGAGCCGAGGATACTGTCGATGGCGGCGATATAGCCTCTTTCCATATTGTTTGTAGTTCTTCTGGCATTGAGAGCGGTAAGAGCTGCATTATAGAAAGTGCTGAAGGCATCATTAAGGAAGTAAAGCAGAACCAGATATGTAACCTTGAATGTGTCGCTTACACCGGGGAAGTACTCCTTAAGGGGAAAAGCCTGCATAATTACGACCAGATTGAAGGGAATTATCATAATCATAATCCACGGCTTAAAGCGTCCCCATGAACCGAAGGTTCGGCGGCTTTTATCCAGAAAGCTGGAAACGATAACATCGTTTGCGATGTCCCAGAAACCGAGAATAAAGATGCAGGTACTGTAGGTAGCAAAGCCTTTTTCGCTCAATCCTAAAAATGTCGAAGCAACAAGTGCACCGAAAAAGCCGTTCATAGCACTGCCGACTCGTGATACAGCAGAGCTGGCTGAATAAGCGGCATATTCACGGAGAGTAAGCTTTTCGTTTACATCCGTTGCAATGGAGTTTTTGATTTTCTTCATATTTTCACCTCATAAAATTTATGATAGAACCATTATATAATAGTAAAGTGTTAAAGTCAATCTGTTAAGAAATTATTTAAAATGAAAAAATCCCCGGCATAAGCCGAGGAATGAAATCACATATTTACGGTTTTCGGATGCTGAAATTAAGACCTAAAGCCAGAACTGCGAGAGACAGCAGAAGCACAAAGGGAGTGGCATAACTGCCTGTAGAGGTGAGAAGCTTACTGCTTGCTGTGGCAATGAAGGAAGCGAAAATCAGATTGAAATTTATTACACTGAAATTAGTTGGAAAATGCTTCTTTCCGTAGAAGGCGGCCACAAATGCTGAGCATACCGTGGGGCAGGAGCCGTAGGAAATACCTGTGATACACAGACCGATTATGCAAAGAGGAAGAGAATTAAGGTAAACGGCGATGAGTGTAACCGCTGCAGCGAAGATAGTGATAATGTTAGCTGTCAGCATAGTGATGCGTCTGCCGAGAGAATCGAAAAGGGCACCTGTAAAAATTCTGCCCAGACCGTTACAGATAGAGAGAACACCGACTAAAGTGGAGGCCAGAGATACTTCTGCTCCCACCGAGAGGACTAAATCACGAGCGAAGCTTATTACTGAGTTGCCTACCGCAGTAAGACATACGAGACAGATAAAAGCGCGCCAGAAGGTGAACCGTCTGATCATCTGAAGGGTGGTATAATCTTTTTCTTCAAAAGCTTCATTACGGATATTATTTTTTGTCTTGATCTCGGGGAAAATAATGTCCTCGGCAGGTCGTTTAAGCAGTACACCGCTTAAAATAAGAACACAGGCCAGAAGTATACCGAAAATTATGTATGTTTTTTGCCAACCGATACTTTCATTTCCGAAAAAGCTTTCGATAACCTTTCCCATAATAAGTGTACTTGCACCGAAAGCCATCATCAGAGCGCCGGAGGAAAGACCTTTTTTGTCGGGGAACCATGCATTTACGGTGGAAATTACTACGTTGTATGCTATGCCTATTCCTGTTCCGGCAAAAAGAGCATAGAAAATGTAAAGGAGCGAAATATTACCGGAAATAAAGGCTGTGCCGATAAAGCCGATACCTGTAAGTACACCTGACAGAATAACGGTCAGGGAGGTGCCTATAATTCTGAAAAGCTTGCTTCCGAAAAATGCACCGAGACAGAATGTACACATAGTCAGAGTGAAGTTGAATGCAAGAGAGGAATCGCTGAAGCCGTAAACCTCCTTGAAGGGGATTTTAAGTATTGACCAGGCATATATTATTCCGGCGAAGAGCATCGCGAAAACACCGATAGCCAGAAATGCATTTCTGTTTGAAAGCTTTTTGTTTGAAATAACCATTGAATCTCATCCTTTTTTTTGCTGTGGTAAAAAACAACTCAGTAACCTTTTGGTTACTGAGTTTTGGTGCACCTGACACTTTCAAATCCGAACCCAATGCCGACTTTTCGAGGTCGGCAAAGGTTATGGTTTCAGTACCGTCTTTGAAGTTAAAGGTAATGACCATTCTGTCTTCAAATAAGAATACTGAGTTTACAAAGTTATTTATCAATGTCCTTCTGTGGTCAAGCTTCTTAGGATTAAGCTTACGGAACTTGTAGAACCAATATAATATTTCCTCACGGGTAAGTTTTGGTCTTGACATTTCCTCTTTCATAATTCTTATTGAAAGCTCACTCTTTTCTGCTTCTAGCTCTTCCATGCGCTCTTTGGTAGTAGGTGTTATGATACCTTTTTCCATAGCGGTAATGAGATTGTTAATTGCTGTCAGCGTCTGTGCGTATTGCTTTTGCAGTATCGGAAGCACTGTGCTTTCCTTATTAAAGGTTTCAAGTGCCTGCTCGGTTAAATATTCAATGGTTTCATCATTCATAATAAGTCTGCGAATGCTGTCAACAACAATATCTTCAATCCAAGCCTTTTTAACTGTTTTCTTGTCACAGCCTTTGTGGTTTTTAACACTTACACATTTGTAGTACCGGTGTACAAATTTTGTTCTGCTTGTACCGCTTTCACCTACCATTAGACATTGACACTTGCCGCAATAGAGCTTTGTAGTCAGAAGATATTCATCTTCCGCTTTGTGCTTTGCAGGGGCTTTCTTATTCTGCTTCATTTTTTCCTGTACCAATTCAAACAACTCCTTATCAACTATTGCGGGAATTCCTCCCGGTGTAATGACATCCTTAAATTTGTATTCACCGATATATTTTCGGTTGTGCAGCATACGGGCAACAATATCAACATCTAACCTGGTTTTCTTATGAGTGCGTACACCTTGGTAATTGAGCATATTTGCAATATGCTGCATTGACATACCCTCAGCATAACTCTTGAAAGCTAAAACTACCGCAGGTGCAGTAACCTCATCAATTAAATAATTCTGCTCTTTATCTACCTTGTAACCTATCGGCAAGGTGCCGCCGTTGTATTTGCATTTAAGAGCATTTTCCATCATACCTCTTGTAACCTTTTCTGCAAGCTCTACCGAATAATATTCAGCCATACCTTCAAGCAGAGATTCAAGAAGAATACCCTCTGCTCCCTGAGATATTGTTTCGGTAATAGATACAACCTTGACTCCGTTCTTTCTAAGCATATTTTTGTAATGAGCAGAGTCGTATCTGTTACGGGCAAAACGGTCAAGCTTCCAGACGAGTATAACTTCAAAATGCTTTGAAGCACTGTCTTTTATCATCTGCTGAAATCTTGGTCTGTTATCTGTTTTAGCTGACAATGCTCTGTCGATATAGGTATCAACAATTTGAATACCGTTCTTTTCGGCATAGGCTTTACATTCACGAAGCTGACCGTCAATACTTTCTTCCTTCTGATTATCGGAAGAGTATCTTGCGTAGATAACGCCTATCATATATATTTACCTCCTTTGATTTACTGTAAATATTGTAATTCATAGACTTGTTTTTGTTAAATGTGCGGATGCGACTTTTATATCGCACCCGCTGTTTTTTTATTCGATTTCCTTTAATTTATCCCAATCCTTATCCCATTCTTCAAACTCTTTTCTGCCTTGCTCACTTTCAAAGAATGACACTATATCGGGAAGAAAACATCTGACAAGAGATTCAGCGGCATCCTCTGAAATGAGAACACCGCTGAGATTATCGGAATTAACCTCACTTTCATTAAAATTTATCTTAACATCATTCATAGGCTACCTCCTTATCTCGCATCCCTATTTCGCTGTCGCTGAAGGTATCTGTAATAATGCTCACAGGCTTTCATCACGAAGTTTTCAAGGTCACTTTCTTTAATTTTAGGAGCAACCTCCTGTAAGCGTTCAACAGAAAATTTTACTGTCGGCTTTTGATTTGCTTTTTCTTCAGCCAAGATTTCACCTATGTTTTCAGGCGTTAACCCTTTCTCTCTGCTGATTGCACGAAGCCTCTGAGCCTGAGATAAATTCGGAGTAGCATCACATACACGGATTTCTTCAACCAAATCTGCCTGTTCGACTTCATTGAGATAAGAAAGCTCTACTGCAGGGGTAAAGGCTATTCGTTCTTCATCAACAAGGTCAAGGAGGTCAGGTATGAGATAGGTCAGACGGATATACCTCTGTACCTGTCTGCCACTTTCGGTTTCAGAAACAAGGTCAGCACTTTCTGACTTCCCGACAACTTGTCGGGAAGTTAAGTCTGTTCTTTCACCTTGTCTTTTCATTGCTTCAAGTTTCAGTTTATAAGCAAACGCCTTTTCCGACGGGAGAATATGCTCTCTGTGCAGATTACTGTCAACGAGCATAATAGCTGCCTCATCACGGTTTATGGCATAAATAAAAGCAGGCACTGTTTCCAGCCCTGCTTTTACTGATGCTCTGAGTCTTCGATGACCTGAGATTATCTCATATTCGTCTGTTGTGTTTTCTAAAGGTCTTACGACAATGGGTGAAATAACACCTTTCTGCTGTATGCTTTCAATGAGATTATTCATTTCACCATTATCTAAAACCTTATACGGATGTCCCTCAAAGGGATGAATTTTTGATACCGGGATATTTACCGGTGATTTTAACTTTTTGTTAGCCATGTCAACGGCTCCTTTCTATTTTTCGTATTTTATTCATTTCTGCCTGACGCTCTTTTTGTAAGAGCTCATATAAATGCGGAGATTTTTGGAGAATATCTTCAGCCTGTTTGAGTTTCTTTCTTAACGGCGTGATTTCTTCGGTAATCTCCTTACGCATAGCCTTGTATTTTTCTTTATCTTCATGAGTGCTTGCTCTGCGTTTTTTGTTGTCTGCCTTGCTTCGCTTTTCTTCGAGCTCGGCAATTTT
>CALCHE010000005.1 GCA_937901145.1 uncultured Clostridia bacterium | reverse complement strand
ACCACAATTCAGAACTAAAGTCACTAACAAGATACAGATTTGATAAAGTTAAAGAACGTGCTACATTAAAAGCCTCAGTTGCCAGACTTATCAATATCCTGTTTCCTGAATTAGAAAAGTTATTTCCCACCATACATATTTCATCATCGTACACACTTCTTAGTGAATTGCCTAGTGCGAAACAAATAGCAGAAGTTCATCTTACGCATCTTACCAAGTTGCTTTACACTGCATCTAAAGGTCGTTATACGAAAGATAAAGCAATTCAAATCCGTGAAGCAGCTCGCAATTCTATCGGGACATATATGCCCGCTAAAGCTCTCGAGCTAAAGCACACAATCAAGCTTATTCGTGAATTTGATAATGAAATCAAAGAGATCGAAGAAGCCATTGAAGCAATAATGAATAAAATCAATTCTCCTATAACTACAATTCCGGGTATCGGAATGAATATGGCAGCTATGATTATTGCTGAAATCGGTGATTTTGATAACTTTGATTCATCGGATAAAATCATGGCTTTTGCCGGATTATCTCCTTCAACTTATCAATCAGGCTATCTTAACAACTGTTACGCTCATATGGAAAAACGAGGTTCCCGATATTTGCGTTATGCTCTTTTTAATGTCACCAAATTCGTTTGTATATGGTGTCCTGTATTTACTGATTATCTTGCCAAGAAACGAGCAGAGGGCAAACATTATAATGTTGCTATATCACATGCTGCTAAAAAGTTAGTTCGTCTTATCTTTGCTTTACAAAAGTCAGGACAACCTTATATTTCAAAATCATAAATTCTTCTAATCTTTAAAACTTCGGCGTCTTTGACGTCTGCTTTGCTATGCCTTTTTTCACTGTCTTGTATTCACAACATTTTTTTATTTTACATATTGACTTTTAATAGTTAGTCTTTCATAATAAAATAATGTTTTCTTCACGATAAAATTATAATACTTTTCCTGACTGATGTCAACAATCAGAAGAACAGGCAGATGTAATTTTCTGCAGAAAAAAGCCGTATTTTGTTTATCTGAGGCAAAAAATGCCCGAAAAGAATGTAAAATTAAGTAAAAAGAGAGAAAAAACAGAAATACTGTTGCATTTTAACCGAAAAGTGTGATAATATATACTAAATTACTATGCCAAGGAGGGTGTAGCCATGAGAGTAATTACAGGCTCCGCCAGAGGCAGAAAGCTCATTACCTTAGACGGTGATGATGTCAGGCCCACAACGGATATAGTTAAAGAAGCGATGTTTTCCATCATTCAGTTCGAGGTCGAAGGCAGTAAGGTGCTTGACCTTTTCGGCGGATGCGGTCAGCTGGCAATAGAAGCCCTCTCTCGAGGTGCAGATAATGCAGTTATAGTAGACAGCAGTAAAAAAAGCGTCGAGGTCATTAAGAAAAACCTTGAAGCTACATCCTTCGATAAAAGTGCTGTGGTGATAAACAGTGATGCAGTTGCCTTTCTTTCACGCAGAACTGAAAAATACGATATCGCACTTCTTGATCCGCCCTATTCGAAGGGTATACTCGAAAAAGCACTCGAAAAGGTTCCTGCTGTTATGGAAGAAACAGGTGTTATCATCTGTGAAGCTCCTTTCAGTGATATTTTGCCCGAAAAGGTGGGAGATTTCGAGCTGAAAAAGAAATACCGCTACGGCAAAACAGGTCTTTTCCTTTACCGCATTCCCGAAAAGGAGGAAGAGTGATGAAGGAAAGAATAGCAGTCTATCCCGGCTCCTTTGACCCTGTGACCAGCGGTCATCTGGATATTATCAGAAGAAGCGCCAAGCTTTTCGATAAAATTATAGTTGTCGTTATGTCCAATTACCGCAAAATCGGCTCCTACGCCTTTACAGTAGACGAAAGAGTGGATTTTATCAAAAGATGCACCAAGGACATACCCAACGTCAGCGTTGATTCATATATGGGACTTTTAGCCGACTATGCCAAGCAAAAAGATGCTGTGGCAGTGGTAAAAGGTCTCCGTGCTGTCTCCGATTTCGAGGACGAATTTCAGCAGGCTCTTATCAATAAAAAGCTCAACGGAAATACCGAAACGGTCTTTATGGCGGCAGATACTGAGCACATGTTCCTGTCATCGAGTATGATAAAGCAGGTGTGTATGCTCGGCGGAGATATCTCCCTTTTCATCCCGGCAGAAATTTCAAATGATATAATAGAAAAGTTAAAGAAAGGATAAGTCAAAATGTCAAATTTTTACGATCTTGAAACAGACCTTGAAGTAGAAGATGTAATCTCATCAGAAGAGGATGCATACGAAGAAGAATACGAAGAAATCACCGATTTCGGCGATTATAACGCCGCTGACGCAGAAGCAAGATGGGGCAGCATGGATTTCGACCAGCTCGTAGTAGAAATGGAAGGTCTCGTATCCAGAGGCAAAAGATTTTTCTTCTCAAAGACAAAGAGAATCGTAGACGGCAAAGACATCGCTATGCTCGCCGAATACATTCAGAGCAGATTCCCCGACGAAATCGTTTCCGCTAACGACATTATTTCCAGAGAAGCTACCATCATCAACGATGCAACTGCAAAGAGCAACTCTATCATCGCTACTGCACGTAAGCAGGAAACCGAAATTTCAAACAGTGCTAAAACATACTACTCCGAAACCATCAAAAAAGCTCAGGACGACGCTGCAAAAATCATCGCACGCGCTCAGGCTCAGGCTGAAGAAATGGTTCAGGAGCACAATATCACACGTCTGGCAAGAGAAAGAAGCGAACAGATCAAGCTCGCTACCGAACAGGAAACTCAGGCTATGATCGCCAAAACTACTGCCGACTGCGAAGAGCTTAAGGCTAAGGCTAAGGAATGGACTATCGGTATCGTCGAGGGTGCAAGAGGCTTCGTTACAAACGGTCTCGCAGGCTATCAGAACGTAGCTATGCAGAGTCTCGATAACATCAACGCTGTTAACAAGCAGTTCCAGAGTGAATATTCAGTTCAGGTTAGAAACCTCGGTCTCGATAACAACAACTGATTTACCGAAAGCATAAATTAAACCTGCCGTTTCCGGCAGGTTTTTTATTTTAAAATTTACGTAGCGGTTAAGGCGGGGAGCCAAGCCCCTGTATACAGGGACCTGCGGCACCTTTCGAGGTACCGCAGGTGACCGTTTACGGTCGCTTGGCTCCCCCACCTCCCGGCTGGATTTAAAAAATAAGTCTTGATAAATTCCCCTTCTCGGTTTATAATAGAAAAAAAGAAAGAGGGTGTGAAAATGAGTCTGTGCTGTGAGCAGTGTGCCTACTATAACTACGACGAGGAATATGACGAATATTACTGCACCGTAAATTTGGACGAGGATGAAATGGAAAAGTACGTCAGCGGTAATATGAACGGCTGTCATTACTTTACACCCTACGATGAATATAAGGTAGTACAAAAACAAAACTAAAAGTAAAAATCAGGAGCATAAATATGAAAAGCTTAAGATATTTATATAAAATCGGCAGAGGCCCCTCTTCCTCCCACACTATGGGACCCGATAAGGCGGCAAGATATTTCCGTAACACCTATGCTGATGCTGACAGCTACAAGATTATCCTTTACGGCTCTCTTTCCTCTACGGGTAAGGGACATAAAACCGACGAGGCTATCCTCGATGTTTTCGAAGGATGCGATGTAGAGCTTATTTTCGGAAGCGGAGAAACAGAAAATCTTCCCCACGAAAATACTATGGAGTTTTTCGCATATAAAAACGGAAGTGAAATCGCCAAAGAAAGAATTATGTCCGTCGGTGGCGGTGCCATAGTAATCGAAGGAAAACCTGAGCTCGATGAGGAGGATGTTTATCCCCTGCGCACTCTCGGTCAGATAGTGGACTACTGCCTTGACCATAATATGCGCCTTTCCGATTATGTGGAGGAATGTGAAGGCAAGGATATATGGAATTATCTTCATGAAATATGGTTAGCGATGAAAAACGCTATCAATGAAGGCCTGTCAACCCGCGGCATTCTCGACGGCGGTCTGAATGTAGAAAGAAAGGCTCAGTTCCTTTTTAATCAGAGTCATATCGACGAAAGCGACATAACTAAAGAAAACAGACTCGTCTGTGCTTATGCCTTCGCAGTCAGTGAGCAGAATGCAGGCGGCGGTGTTATCGTGACTGCGCCCACCTGCGGTGCCTGTGCTGTGCTTCCGAGTGTGCTTAAATATATGCAGGATAAAAAGGGCTTTTCTGATGACGACGTGTGCCGTGCTCTGGCTGTAGGCGGTCTTATCGGTAATTTAGTAAAAACAAATGCTTCCATAAGCGGTGCTGAATGCGGATGTCAGGCTGAAATAGGTACTGCCTGTTCTATGGCAGCGTCAGCCCTCTGTGAGCTTTTCCGTATGGGACTGGGTCAGATAGAATATGCGGCTGAGGTAGCTATGGAGCATATGCTCGGTCTCACCTGTGACCCTGTGTGCGGGCTGGTACAGATACCCTGCATTGAAAGAAATGCCGTAGCGGCTATGAGAGCTATTAATGCTCTTTCACTGGCCAACTTCCTCTCTACTACGAGAAAAATCAGCTTCGATACTGTGGTAGAGACTATGTATAAAACCGGCAAGGATCTGAATGCTATGTACCGAGAAACCTCTCAGGGAGGTCTGGCAGCTACCTATGTGCATCCCGGTTGCTGAAAAAAAGAAAGCACTTGACATAATTCTACGTCAAATGCTGTATAATATAGTTAAGAGGTAACCGTTTAAAGCGGTTGGCCAAAAAACGTTATTTTATAATATCAAAAACAACCGTCACTTTGCCGAGTGGCGGTTGTTATTTTTGCCTCCCTTGCTTGCAGGAGAGGTGTCACGAAGTGACGGATGGATTTCGTAGGGGCGACCATCGGTCGCCTTCTGCGCAAAGATTTTCGCTTCGCTCAAAACAACAGAGTGGGTTCGTGTAGGGGACGGTGCCCTCGATGTCCCGCATTATTATCGTGCCTTGTACTAAACATCAATGTTCTTTCCGCTCAAGCCGCTCGGGCTTTTACTTTGCCCCGGTCGGCAAAGTAAACAAAACGCCCTTTTGCCTCGGAAAATACTTTCCTCGGTGACCGCCTTCGTCGACTCGGCGGAGATACGGAACCACCATTGTGTTTTATTGTTTACATATTACTTCGCTCCGTTCAAAATCACAACTTCGCATATTAAATCTTTCAGTAGCGCAAAACTGCCAGAGCACATAAGGGGCACACCGTGGCAGGTGTGCAGACAGCCGATAAGACTTCGGATTTACAGGTAAGTTTTAATGTATGCCTATTATCATGACATTACATATATTGAAATATAACTGTAACAATTAGGATAAAAAGCATCAACCGCCACTCGGCAAAGTGACGGTTGTTTAATACAAAAATTAACCAATCATAATCACTAACCGCTAAAGGATTAGCTCTTACAGTTATATTATATATACAGTCTCCTCATTTGTCAATACAAGTGAGGAGATTTTTTTACCCGATTAACTCTCCGTATTCGTCATACTCCTGCACGGTGGTGGTTCCGTCCTCGTTATAGATTATAACCTTTGACTCATAGGTAAATTCATCGGTAGTGGTGTACTCAGCTTCCTTGAGAAGCTTTTCTCCCTCATAGGTCTTTTCTGAGATGAGATCTCCGTCGCTGTTATATTCATACTTGATTTCCTGCTTTACCTCACCGTTTTCTACCTTTTCGATAGCAACCAGGTTAGCGGCAGCATCATAAATATATTTCAGCTCGTAGTCGTAAAGCTTCGTTCCCTCGGCATCATAACCGAGCTCTTTTATAACTTCGCCGTTTTCATCGTAAATCTCTACAGTTCTGGCACCGTCCTCGTCATAGTTCGCCATTTCTGTGATGTAAAGGAACTCCTCTGTGCCGTCATTTCCTGCGGCATACTTCATTTCCTGAATAAGCACATCGTTTTCGTAAACCTTTTCACCGACAAGCTCACCCTTTTCGTCAGTTATATACTCCGAGCGGTAGGACTCTGTCTTGGTTCCGTTTTCGTCGTAAACCTCATAGCCCATGCTGTCACCGCTTTCGTTATATTCGTACACACATTTCGAGCCATCCTCGTAATACTCGGTTTCATATTTTTTAAAGGTCATACCGTCGCTGTCGAAGTCATATTCAGCCGAGGAAACCAGCACTCCGTCCTCGTAAATTTTATCGGTGAGCTTATTGCCTGCCTTGTCATAGGTGTAGTCAGCGGCACTGTCACTGATAACATTACCCGCTTCGTCGAAGTAAAGCCACTGTGTCCAGTCGCCGTAATCATTCCACACACCCATACCTGTCAGCACTCCGTCCTCATAGCTTCTCTCAGCACCGCAGACAGTACACACATCCGTATCAAAGGTATGTTCCCCTATTTCAGCCGTTTCACCGCAGGAGCATTCCTTCCGGTGGCTGTCCTTATCGATTTTCCAGCTGTCCATACTGTGAGAGTGACACCCTGTGAACAAGATAAGCAGTAAAGCGCAGATTAAAACAGGGACAGATATTCTTTTAACTTTTTTCATTTTCATCTTCCTTTCCATTGATAATATTTTACCAAAGCCAGATAAAAAAATCAACTATATACATAATAATGTTTCAAACTGAAAAACAGGTTAAAAAATGATAAATAAATCTAATTTGAAATATTCTTTTAGAAAAATAACCCTCTAATTCAAAATTTAGTAACAAATTTATGAATTTTCTATTGACAAACTAAAAAGTATGGTATATAATATAGCCATCCTGAGGAGTATCAGGAAATACATAAAGGAGGACTTGTACAATGAAACTTGATAAAGACGTAATCGTTGACGTTAAGGACGAAAACGAAGCAGTTGTTGATACTTTCAACCTTAAGGATCTCATCAACGAAATCATTGCTTTCATCGAAAAGCTCTTAAAGTTTGAATTCGGTTTTGAACTTTAATCCCTAATTTTTCTTAATTTAAATCTAAAAAAGGAGGATACTAAAATGTCATTTGAATTAAAGGCTGGCGAATTCAAGTTCCAGGATATCGTTGATTTCTTCAAGAAGATTCTTGCTGCTATCTTCTCATTCATCGAAGAAGATCAGGCTTGGGAAGATGCACCCGCAGAAGATGCAACTGTTTAATCAATCATTTATATGATTTAAATCGTATAAAGCCTCACCGTAAGGTGGGGTTTTTTATTTTTGTTTTTACCTCTCCACCGCAAGCGGTCCCCCTCCCCTTTCAGGGGAGACTTTTTTCATATACATTAGCCTCTCCTGAAAGGAGAGGTGTCACGTAGTGACGGAGAGGTCAGCTACTTGACAGTCACAGCCTTTTTACGGTAAAATAACTACATCCTACTGTTTAAGGAGAAAAAATGAGCGACGAGAAAGACTACGAATATACAGCTTATAATAAAACATTACTGCCATCAGCGAGGAGTTTACGAAAAAATATGACTCCGCAGGAAAGTCACCTTTGGTATGATTTTCTGAAAAGCTATCCGATAAAAATATACAGGCAACGACCTATAGGAACATATATCGCTGATTTTTACTGTTCAAAAGCAAATCTGATAATAGAAATCGATGGCAGTCAGCATTATACAGAGGACGGTAAAAAATATGATGATAACAGAACCCAGGCAATAAATCAATTTGGTGTCGAAGTTATTCGTTTTTCTAATTATGACATTAATACTAATTTTGAGGGTGTATGTACTGCTATAGACATAGAAATAAGAAAACGAGTCGGAAGATAACCTCTCCACCGCAAGCGGTCCCCCTCCCCTTTCAGGGGAGGCTTTTTTCATATACATTAGCCTCTCCTAAAAGGGGAGGTGTCACGCAGTGACGGAGAGGTCAGCCTCCCCTACAAGCAAGGGAGGCAAAAAACTTTGACGAACACAGCGCGCCATATCCCTACAGAAATAAATCAAAAAAATTGCTCAGATGCATAAAAACATGCATAATTCCGTAAAGCAGAAAACCTTTACAGCAAAATCAGTGCTGTAAAGGTTTTTTTCTTTACTGTGTGGAAAACACGGTCGAAAACGTTAAAAGCTGTGGATAAACCACCCTTCCGACCTGTTAAAAGTACTTTAAACTGTGAAAAACTGTAAAGTTTTCAACTTTACTGACAGAGTTTTCCACATTTTTGTTGAAAACTTATGAGGATTATTCATTATGCATTATTTTATGCATATACATCACCGCGTATTAATATTCTCGGGCAATACGTGCAAAGCGGTAATCATTTTCATAGCTGATAGTACCCGATGACCGGTATATGCTCAGCACCAGACCGATAGCTAAATATACACAGACCGTGGACGAGCCACCCGCACTGATGAAGGGAAGTGTAATACCGATAACAGGAAGAAGTCTCGTACACATACCGATATTGATAACTGCCTGAGCGATAAGCATAAAGGCTACACCGTAGCACATCATTTCAGCGGCAAAGTTTTTCGAACGTCTGCCCACAAAAACTATTCTCACGGCCAGCAAAAGAAAAAGACTCAGAAGCACGAGAGCACCGATAAATCCTGTCTCCTCACAGATAGCCGAAAAAATCATATCATTCTGCTTTTCAGGTAAAAGCGTACTCTGTGTAAGTTCACCCTCATAAAGTCCCATACCTGTAAAGCCGCCGTTCTGTATCGCCTTAAGCGCCTGATTCTGCTGATATATTTCTGTAGGATAAGCGTCAGGATTAAAAAGGGCAAGGATACGGTTACGCTGAATATTATCGAAAACCTTAAGCCATATAACGGGTGAAGCGGCAGCGATAATCAGCCCCCCCGCAGGAAAGTATGCCCAGTGAACACCTGAAACGAGCATCATACCGATGAACATCATACAGAAAATCAGAGCCGAGCCCATATCACCTGTGGCCACGACGAGAAAAATAGGAATCATAGCGTGAACACAGAGAAAAAACACTGTCTTGAGTGAGGAAATGTCGTTTTTAACCTTGCTCAGATGAAATGCAAAGGTAATGATAAATCCTATCTTGACTATCTCAGAGGGCTGAAAGTAAAGCTGACCGGGAAGCTTCAGCCAGGAAATGGCATCACTTCGCGCGTCAGGTGAAACACCGATGGCGAAAAGGGACATCATAAGTCCTATTCCTGCTATTCCTATCAGCGGCCACAGCTTCAGAATGATATCATAGTCGATAACGGAGATGATGAATGCCGCCACTATGCCCAGACCGAAGGCAAGAATCATAACCCTCGTGTCACGGGAAATAAAGGTACCCGCATCGGCATCAAAGGTGGCACTGCTTACTGCCACGGTACCGAAAACCGAAAGTGCTGTACAGAGAAAGACCGTTATCAGATCTGTTCCTTTAATAAAACTTTTCAGGGCTTTAACCATTGTTTAAGTCCCCTTTTTTCAGAGATTTGGCCTTCAGCTCTCTTTCCGCCTGAGGCAGACGGAGATAGGTGGGCATAAGCTCAGCACCCGAGAGAAGATTATCCTCACTGTAATTCCTTTCAGCGGCGAAGGCTACCGATGAACCCTTCTGATAAACCGAGGATGCGCCTGCTTTTTTATAGCCTAAAGCCTTATGACAGATTTCTGCACCGTCACCGACGAAGATAATTTCGCCCTCATATTCCTTCAGCTTTTCACCGAGGTCGTCGATTTTAAGAGCAGAGTCCTCCATAAGTCTTGACACCGTGCCTCCGTCATTAAGAAATATACCGCAGTAAACCTGCTGACAGCGTGCATCCATAACAGGCACGGCTATGCAGTCTCTGTCAGAGAGATTATAAGCGAGAGCCTCTAAAGTGGAAACAGGCATCGCTTTTTTACCGAGACCGTCGCACAGACCCTTGACAGCCGCCACGCCGATTCTCACTCCCGTAAACGAGCCGGGCCCCACACTACAGGCGAAAAAGTCAATATCATTAAGTTCAATTTCAGCATTTTTCAGTGTGCTGTCAATCATGGGAAGAAGAGTTCTGGAATGGGTAAGCCCCGTATTCACTGAGCTTTCGCTCAAAACCTTGCCGTTCTCCGTAACCGCCACAGAAGCACATACGGCACTGGTATCAATGGCTAAAATCTTCATCACATTCCACTCCTTCCACTGTAATAATTCTGCTGTTTTCGTCTTCGTATTTTTCCATGGTAACTCTGACCGTGCTGTCGGGCAGAGCGTTTTCGATATTTTCACTCCACTCCACAGCTAATATAGCACCCATATCAAGATAATCAAAAAAGCCGCTGGAGTAAAGGTCGTCCCAGCTCTCCACCTTATACATATCGAAATGCACCAAGGGAGGATTTCCGCCGTAGTCATTCACTATGGCGAAGGTGGGACTCGAAACGTGACAGCTTATGCCGAGTCCTTTGGCAAGACCTCGGGTGAAGGCTGTTTTACCCATACCGAGACCGCCGAAAAATGCCACTACGGTACCGCCCTTCAGATGCTTTGCTATTTCGGAAGCAAAGTTCTCCGTTTCAGTTGTGCTGTGGGTAATACGGGTAATCATACTTTCACCTGCCTACGAATTTAAATTACATAATATAATAACATAAATAGAGAATGAGGTCAAGAGAGAAAAGAAGGCAGTGTTCTTTACCGGCTATCGTTTTCATCATCTTGACAAATTCTTACAAAAAATGATATAATGCGTACCGTAATAAGGCGGAGCCTAACAGTAAGCGGTTAGCCCTCACTCTCAAGAGGGCATTTGCCCTCTCATTTCTTTAAGGGGGTGATGCTATGGAGTATTACTTTCTTATGATTTTAGTACTTATTGTGGCCACAGGCTACATTCAGAGCATAAAAAAATAACCGCCCTCTGCCAAGGTTGCGGTTATTTTTATAACAACACTTTAGGCTAGCTGTTTACACGCTTTGCCTTATTACACTTTTATTATATATGAATTCTCCTCTTTTGTCAACAGAGAGGGGATATTTTTTTCTGCAAACACTAACCGCACATCTTAAGATTTTCTTACTTTGCCACTGTTTTTATTGTAAAATTTAACCTTGTACGTTATTATACTAAATATAAAGGAGTGAAGATTGATATGACTAAAAAACACCTTACCTTACCCGTAAAAACCCTTCTGTTCATCTGCTTTTCAGCACTGTATGTTTTAACCTTTTTTGGGGCCGTCAGCACTGAAAGAGCAGTAATAAATATCTGTGTAAAACAGAATCTGGATTACCTGTACGGTCACGGTGTAACAATTTCTCTGATATTAACCCTCAGTGTAATGTTTATTGGATTGCTTCTGCTCATTATCGCAGAGACAGTGCTTTACAAAAGAACTGATATTCCCGACGGTTTTTTCATCCCCTTACCCTTTGCCATAACTCTGTTTTTCGTTATCTACGTGTTTTTATGTAAAAACTTTACAGGCAGTTTTTGTGACGGTGAAATGCTCTTTCTTTATTTTGCCGTACTCGGAATTATCAAAGCCGTCTATGATATTATAAGGCTTATAAAAATAAAAAGATACACGCTCATACCGATTTGTCTACTCTCTTTGGCAGGTACGTTTCTATGCTTTTTCAGCCCCTATTTATATGAGGAATACCGCATCTATACAGAATCCATAAGCGCTCCTCCCTTTTTGAACCTTTAAGAATACAAACACCCGTCAGGAATACTCTTCCCGACGGGTATTTTTCTGTCTTGACCGAACAAAAAAGAGAACAGCTCTCACTGTCCTCTCATATTATTTATGTTCATTTATACTTATAATCTTTTTTACATCCTTTAAGTCTGTTTCATCGTCTGCGGCTACAGCGGCTACGGCGAAGGTAACCATCAGCACAGCTGTTAAAAGTATGGAAATTATTCTTCTGGGTTTGTTCATTCTGCACCTCCTTTTCTGTTCTTACACCTATGATGATACTCATTTTTTCTGTGGGGTCAATATAAGCGGAACAATATTAACTTATTATTTATCTTTTCACCATAAATAGAGTTAAATTTTTTCATTTTTTCGTCCATAAACTTCCTCAAACTTCTTGCAAATCTTTTTATATTATAGTATACTAATTGAGTATGTAAATTGGTATCGTGTTTTTTATGATACCTAAAAAAATTACGGAGGATTCTACTATGGCAGAAATCGAAAAAAGCAACAGTTTTATCGACATGGAACACGAAGTTTTAAAGTTCTGGGAAGAAAACGATTGCTACAATAAGCGTAAAGAAAAAAATAAAGACAAGCCCCGCTTCCGTTTCATCGACGGACCTATCACAGCGAATAATCCTATGGGTATCCACCATGCATGGGGTCGTACTCTCAAGGATACCTTCATCCGCTACAAATCAATGAGAGGCTACTCCTGCCGCTGTCAGAACGGCTTCGACAGCCAGGGTCTCTGGGTTGAGGTCGGCGTAGAAAAGGAGCTCGGCTTCGAATCAAAGAAGGATATCGAGGATTACGGTATCGACAAATTCACAAAGAACTGTGTAGACCGTGTTAAGCAGTACTCAGGTGTTATCACCGAGCAGTCAAAGAGACTCGGTCAGTGGATGCAGTGGGATAACTCCTACTACACAAACACAGACCTCAATATCACCAGCATCTGGCACTTCCTTAAGACCTGCGACGAAAACGGCTGGATCAAAAGAGAATATAAGCCTATGCCCTGGTGTCCCCGCTGCGGTACCTCTCTTTCAGAGCACGAAATGACCGGTTCTTATAAGACCGTTACTCATAACTCTGTTTTCTTCAAGCTCCCCATCGAAGGTACAGACAGCAAAATCGTCGTATGGACCACTACTCCCTGGACTCTTTCTTCAAACGTAGCTTTAGCAGTTAACCCTGAAATCGACTATGTTGAGGTTAAGGTAAAGAGCGACGAGAAAACTCTCATTCTTGCTAAGAACGCAATCAAATATCTTGGCGACGACAAGCTCGAGGTTCTCCGTATGTTCAAGGGCGAAGAGCTCGTAGGCAAAAAATACGACACCTGCTTCCCCGAATTAGAGGCACAGCAGGGCTTCGAACATAAAATCGTAGCATGGGAAGACGTTGACGCCGAAGAAGGTACAGGCGTAGTTCACATCGCTCCCGGCTGCGGTGCGGAAGATAATGAGCTCGGTAAGAGACTCGGTCTCCCCGAAATTATGCCCGTAGACGATATGGGTATCTTCCTTAAGGGCTTCGGCTTCTTTACCGGTAAAAACTCAAAGACTATCGCTGACGAAGTATTCGAAGAGCTCAAACAGAGAGACAAGCTTTACCTCGTTAAGCCTCACGAGCACAGCTACCCCGTATGCTGGAGATGTAAGGAAGAGCTTATCTACAGACTCGTTCCCTCCTGGTTCATCGCTACAGAAGAGCTTAAGCCCAGACTTATCAGAAACGCTATGAGCGTTAAATGGGAACCCGAATCAAACGGTAAGAGAATGCTTGACTGGCTCAACAATATGGGTAACTGGAATATTTCACGTAAGCGTTACTACGGTATGCCCCTCCCCTTCTATGTATGTGAGGACTGCGGTAATGTTCACGTAGTAGGCTCCATCGACGAGCTTAAGAGCCTCGCAGTTGATCCTGCCAAGGTTGACGCTCTTCCCGAGCTTCACAGACCCTGGATCGACGAAATCGAAATCAAATGTCCCAAGTGCGGTAAGAATGTAAAGAGAATCACCGATGTCGGCGACGTATGGCTCGATGCAGGTATCGTTCCCTTCTCAACCACAGGCTATTTCACCGATAAGGAAGAATGGAGAAAGAACTTCCCCGCAGAATGGGTTGTTGAAATGCGTGAGCAGGTTCGTCTCTGGTTCTACTCACTCCTCTTTATGAGCACAGTTCTCGAGGACAAGGCTCCCTATGAAAGAGTTCTCTGCCACTCAAGTGTTGTTCAGGAAAGCGGTGAGAAGTTCTCAAAGACAGGCTTTATGATCCGCTTCGACGAAGCAGCAGAAAAAATCGGTGCTGACACCGTCCGTTATCTCTATGCTGGCGGTCCCGTAGCAAACGATGTACGCTTCGGCTTCAATCTTGGCGACGAAGCAAGAAGAAAGCTCCTCGGCTTCTGGAACATCTACACCTTCTTTGAAACCTATGCCCGTATCGATAAGCCCAACTTTGAGGGCTACACACCCGATAAGAGCAAAATGGCCGTAACAGACAAATGGCTCGTAGTAAGAACCAACGACTTCATCAAAAAGGCAACTGCTCAGATGGACGACTACAAGGCATACAATGTTATCAAGGACTTTGAAATTTTCGTTGACGACATCTCCAACTGGTACATCAGAACCAACCGTCGCCGTTTCTGGAAAACAGGTGACGAAGCTGATAAGATGATCGCCTACTGGACACTCTTCAACGCACTCAATACCTGCGTTAAGGTAATGGCTCCCATCATTCCCTTCATGACAGAAAGCATCTGGCAGAACCTCACAAGACGCGTTCTTCCTTCAAGCGAGCTTTCAGTTCACCTTAGCGACTGGCCCACAGTTCTCGAAGGCTTCGAGGATGACGGCATCATCGCTGACACAGCCTTTGCCCGTGACGTTATCGCTGTAGCTCTTAAGCTGCGTAACGAGCATCAGATTAAGGTCAGACAGCCTCTCAGTAAGCTTTTCGTTTGCGCAGAAGCAGACAAGACAGATAAAATCAAGGTTTACGAAAAGAACATTCTCGACGAGCTTAACATCAAAGCTCTCGAATACATCACCGACAGCAGTGTTCTCGAGGATAACTACCTTATGGTTAACTTCAAGGTTGCCGGTGCAGTTCTCAAACAGAACGTAAACAAAATGAAGCAGGCTCTCGAGGCTGCAACAGCAGAAGAAATGGCTGAATACACCGCTAAGGTTAAAGCAGGCGAAAAGGTACTCGTTAAGGGCTTTGACGAAGCTTATGACGGCGGCATCTTCACCGTTATGTCAAAGACTAAGGAAGGTATCGTTTCCGCTGAGGGTCAGGAAGGCACCGTTATCGGTCTGGATGTAGTTCTCACCGATGAACTCATCAAGGAAGGCACCGTCCGTGACGTTATCCGTCAGTGTCAGCTTATCCGCAAGGAAGCAGGATACGAGGTTGAGCAGAGAGTAGTTATGGCTCTTTCCACTGCTGACGAGGCTGTTCTCACAGCTCTCAAGGAAAGCAAAGAGCATATGGCTTCTGAGCTTTTAGCTGACGACATCCTCTTCGGAGAAGAAATCGCAGCAGATCTCGCAAAGACCGTAGCACTCGGCGATGCTGAGGTTACTCTTGCAGTAAAGAAAGCTTAAATCAGATTTATTTCAACCCACAGTCTTTTCTGTGGGTTGATTAGCCCGAATTTATAAAATCCCTATACTATTATATATATGTATTTTTGCATACTATTATATATGTCTTTTGTATGCGATTTCCTATACTATTATATATAGTATAACGAAAGGAAGAAAAACCAATGGCAAACGACAAAAAAATGGTCGAGGAAATTACCTCGATGGAAGAAGACTTTGCGAAATGGTATACCGACATCGTAAAGAAAGCAGAGCTCATCGAATACACAAGCGTTAAGGGCTGTATGGTTATCCGCCCCTACGGCTATGCAATATGGGAAAACATCCAGAGAATACTCGATGGTATGTTCAAGGCTACAGGCCACGAAAACGTATGTATGCCTATGTTTATCCCCGAATCCCTTCTCCAGAAGGAAAAGGATCACGTAGAGGGCTTCGCTCCCGAGGTAGCCTGGGTAACTCACGGCGGTACTGAAAAGTTAGAAGAAAAGCTCTGTGTACGTCCCACCTCAGAAACACTCTTCTGTGAGCATTATGCTAACATCATCCACTCTCACAGAGATCTCCCCAAACTTTACAATCAGTGGGTAAGCGTAGTAAGATGGGAAAAAACCACCCGTCCCTTCCTTCGCTCCAGAGAATTCCTCTGGCAGGAGGGTCACACCATCCACGCTACAGCCGAGGAAGCCATTATCGAAACAGAAAAGATGCTCAATGTTTATGCTGACTTCTGTGAAAAATACCTCGCCATGCCCGTAATTAAGGGTAAAAAGACCGAAAGCGACAAATTTGCAGGTGCTGTTTCCACCTATGCCATCGAGGCTCTTATGCACGACGGTAAGGCTTTACAGGCAGGTACCTCTCACTATTTCGGTGACGGCTTTGCTAAAGCCTTCGGCATTCAGTATCAGAGCAAGGAAAACAAGCTGGAATATCCCCATCAGACCTCATGGGGTGTTACTACCCGTCTCATCGGTGCCATCATTATGACCCACGGTGACGATAACGGTCTCGTCCTTCCTCCCGCTGTGGCTCCCATTCAGGCAGTCATCATCCCTGTGGCACAGCATAAACCCGGTGTTCTGGAAAAGGCAGAGGAAGTAAGACAGGCTCTCGCAGATGCAGGAATCAGAGTTAAGCTTGACGACTCAAACAACTCCGCAGGCTGGAAGTACTCCGAATATGAAATGAAGGGTGTTCCCGTAAGAATCGAGCTCGGACCCCGTGACATCGAAAACGGTCAGTGTGTAACCGTTACCCGTCATAACAGAGAAAAAGAGTTCGTTTCTCTCGAGGGTCTGGCAGATACAGTAAAGGCAAAGCTCGAAGAAGTTAACACCGGCATTTACGAAAAGGCTCTCGCAAACAGAGAAAAGAGAACCTATGCATGTACCACTCTCGATGAAATCACAGCTGCTCTCGAAAATAACGGTGACGGCTTTATCAAGGCTATGTGGTGCGGTGATGAAGAATGTGAGGACAAGGTCAAGGAAATCACAGGTGTCGGCTCACGCTGTATGCCTCTCGTCCAGGAAAAAATCAGCGAAAAATGCGTTTGCTGCGGTAAGGAAGCTAAGCATTTAGTTTACTGGGGTAAAGCGTATTAATCGAAAAAAGAAGAAATATGTCTATTTTGTCTCCGAAACTCCCAAAAAATGAAGTTTCGGAGTTTCTTATTTATGCAAAGTACACAAAAAGAGCTATTTTTGCCAAAAATCCCATTTTTGGCTCAATATATACATAAGACAAAACAAGACAGTTTTTTTTGTTTATATTGCACAATAAAACCTTCTTTTTCGTCATTTTTGCTATTTCTTAAAAAGAAAATAAAATCACTTTTGATGTTTAAAATTTGACAAACGGGTCAAAAATCAATATAATACCCCCTGTTGCCTATATGGAAAAAGTAAAAAATGAATTTTTCAAGTTCATTCAGGCAGGCAAAAGACGGCTGAGATTCGCATCTGCACGGTCAGAGACACGGGCGGAACACCGGCAAAAACCCATAAGAAAACAAACTATATTTTAAAGAAAGTGTATTTTGTGTTTCGTTACGGTCTATGCAAATTCAAAATGCGAGTCCTATATAAATCATTTTTCGGGCGGTCAACCTGCCGCGGTGAGTTTCTTTTCAGAGAGAAGGAAGCCTTCCGCAAAAAAATATCAGAGGTGATAAAATGAAAAAGGCCTTAACAAAGGTGATGCTCACTGCATTTACTCTTGTTATTTTAGCCGCAATCGTACCACTCTCAGCAAATGCAAGTTCCAGCAACAAAGAAAGTTTAAAAACAGAAATCTTCTCATATCTCACAGATGAGATGAACCTTAACTCAGCGGCGGCTTGCGGAGTTATGGCAAACATCGAAGAGGAATCAGATTTTAACCCCAGACTCGTTATCGTTGATACAAACGGACTTTTAAGCGGCGGTTTGTGTCAGTGGAACGGCGGAAGATTTTCAGCCCTGCGTTCACACTGCAGTAAAAAGGGTCTGAGCTACCTTTCAGTAGAAGGACAGTTCAGCTACCTGAAAAAAGAACTCAGCAGCAAGGCTTACGGTTACATCTACGATTACCTTAAGAATGTTCCCGACACAGCTCAAGGCGCTTACAATGCAGCCCACTACTGGTGCTACTACTTTGAAGTACCTGGCAACAGATACTCAAAGGCTATTTCCAGAGGTAACGCTGCAAAGAACAGGTACTGGAAAACCTACGGTAACAAAGAGCTTTCCGAGTTTTCCCTTACAATCGCTGAAAAGGACACATCCATCGACATCGACGAAACACTTAATTTCAAGTGGACTTCAGCAGGTAAAGATGCTGACAGATATGTTCTTCGTATAGCAAAGAAGAACGAAAAAAGCGGGGAATGGAACTGGAACAGTGCCAGAACCTACCGCATTTCAGGTGAAAGCCTTAAAAAGAACATCAAGGCTTCAAAACTTACCACAGGCGAATACAAAGCTTATGTCCGTGCCGAAAACAGTGCAACGGATATAAACGAAAAAAGTAATTCAGTTTACTTCACCGTTAACTGTGAAACACACGAGTACAGAGAAACGGTAACCAAACAGCCCACCACAGTGGAAAAGGGCAGAAAAACTCTCATCTGCGTTCAGTGCGGTGAGAAAACCAAAGAGGCGGTTGCTTCCTTCACAGTAGAGGACTTCACCGCTAAAAAAATAGCTAAGCTCAAGGCATCAAGAACCGGCGAGCATTCTGTGAGACTTAACTGGAAACAGTTATCCTGGGCAACCGGCTATTATGTCTACATTAAAAAGGAAGGCGAATGGGTCCGCATAAAAACCGTGAAGGATTTCGAACAGATCTCCTACACAGTAAAGGGTCTTAAGTCAGGTAAAAGCTACAAGTTCTATGTTCAGGGCTATTACAAGCACGACGGAGAAATCCACAGAACAGAAAAGAGCGACGTGCTTACCGTTAAAACGAAATAAACCTTCCTTACAACGCACAGCCGAGACACTAAAGCAAAGATATCCTATATGGCAACAAGTAGAGAAACCTTTACTCATATAATATATTTCAGTAATTAAAGGTCAGTGACTGTGCTTAATATATACGCATTTGTTGATTCTCCCCTGCTTTCAGGGGAGATTTTCTTTTATCCGTATGCTTGACTTTATCCAATATAATAATGTATAATATAATTTACGATTATACTCAAAAATATGTTTGGAGGTGGGAACTGCAATGGATAGCGGTGATAGTAACCCTAAAGGGTGCAATTTTATATTTATGTGCAGTTCTGCCCTCTCACTGACAGTTCTGCACTGAGGACGCATTCACCTTCAGCGTCCGAAAAGACAATGAAAGTCGGTGAAACAAATGAATGAAAACGAATTCGGCAGACTTTATAAGCTTCTGGCTAAAAATCTGCTCAAAGAACTCAAGGATGAGCTTTCTGATATGGCTTATCCCGATATTGCGGAATTTATTATGGATCTGGATGACGATAAAATCTCCGTAAAAATTTTCCGCATATTACCCAAGGATATTTCCGCTGACGTCTTTTCCTATCTTGACACGGAAAAACAGTCAGTTATCGTACAGTCCATCACAGACAGCGAAATCGGCCGTCTTATGGACGACCTTTATGTGGACGATGCCGTTGACTTCCTCGAGGAGGTTCCCGCTAACATTGTGCGCCGTGTTTTAGCAAATACGGACAAGGAAACCCGAGAAATCATCAACCGCTTTCTCACATATCCCGACAACTGCGCCGGCAGTGTTATGACCATCGAAATGGTGGAGCTTCACGACAGACTCACCGTAGCCGAGGCCATCAAAAGCATCCGCAGAACAGGCGTGGACAAGGAAACCATTTACACCTGCTATGTTATCGATGACAAAAGACATCTGGTAGGTACTATCCCATTGAGAAGACTTCTTCTCAATGACGAGGACACTCTTATCACGGAAATTATGGCTGATGATGAACAGCTCATCTATGTTACTACTATGGATGACCAGGAATATGTGGCTGCCATCGCTAAAAAGTACGACCTCCTTTCTGTTCCCGTCGTAGACAAGGAAAACCGTCTGGTAGGCATTATCACCATCGACGACATTATCGACATCATCGATGAAGAGGCTACCGAAGACTTTGAAAAGATGGCTCTTCTTACTCCCTCAGAGGACGAATACATCAAAACAGGAGTTCTGGCTCTGGCAAAAAACCGTATCCCCTGGCTTATCGTGCTTATGCTCGCATCCACTCTTACGGGTCAGATTATCGAGGGCTTCGAAAACAAGCTTTCCATCGTAGCCGGTCTTACGGCCTGTATTCCTATGCTTATGGGTACCGGCGGTAACTCCGGTAACCAGGCATCCACCCTCGTTATCCGTGGTCTTGCCCTGGGTGAAATCAAAATAAAGGATTACTTCACCATTCTGTGGAAGGAAATCCGTGTTTCTCTTATGGTCGGTCTCGTTCTCGCCGTAGCAAACTTCGCCAGAATGTTCATTCTGCGCCTGACTACGGGTAATGATGTCACCGACAGCGTTATTCTGGTGGTTTCAATGGCTGTTATGGCTGTGGTCGTGGTATCGAAAACCATCGGCTGTTCTCTGCCCATCGTGGCCAAGCTTTTAAAGCTCGACCCTGCTCTTATGGCAGGTCCCCTCATTACCACTCTGGTTGACACTATTTCACTTATTATTTACTTCGCACTCGCTAATGCAATTATCTTTTAAAGGAGGTATGCTCTTTGCTCAAACGATTTTTGGAGTATACTAAGGGCTACAGAATTCTGACCATAATCTGTCCGATAATGATTTATCTTGACGTAGTGGTTGAACTGAAAATTCCCAAGGTTATGGGACAGGTTACGGATATTCTTATCAGCATAAAATCAGGCTCACCTATGGACGACATCACCCGTCAGCTGATGGGCAAGCTGCTGGAGATGCTTCTTCTCTGTGCCGGCACACTCATCATCGGCTATATTGCCTCCCGATGCTCAGCTATCGCAAGTATGGGCTTCGGTGCAAACTTACGCCGTGAGCTTTTCTATAAAATTCAGAGTCTTTCCTTTGAAAACATCGACAAGCTAAAAATTTCCACCCTCATCACCCGTATGACAAGTGACGTTACAATGATTCAGAACACCTATAAAAACACCATCGTCACCTTCATCAAGGGTCCCATTATGCTCGTTACCGCGCTGATGTATGCCATCGAAATCAGTAAGGAGCTCTCTTCAATGTTTTATGTGGCTCTTCCCGCCATCGTAATCATTCTTATCATTATGGGATATATGGCAGTTCCCGCCTTCAAAAAGATGCTCAAGACTACTGACCGCTTCAACGGCGTGCTCAGAGGCAACATAAACGGTATCCGTGTGGTTAAATCCTTCGTCCGTGAGGACCACGAAAAGGAAAAGTTCGAAAAGGTAAACAACGAGGTCCTTCAGATGAATATCCGCGCGCAGAGTCTCGTCCTTTACATCACACCTGCTATTATGGTGGTTGTTTACGGCTGTATGGTATTCGCCTTATGGAAGGGCAGCTCACTTATCCTCGAGGGCAAATCTGGTCTTACCACAGGTGAAATGAGTACCTTCATCGCATTCATTTCACAGGTACTCTCCTCTCTTATGACCGTTCTTTTAGTATTCGTTAGTATGTTCGTATCCAAAGCCTCCATCGAGAGACTCGGTGAAATCTTTAAGCAGGAACCTGCCGTAAGCGACAAGGATGCAGACAAAGAGCTTAAGGTAGAAAACGGCAGTATCGAATTCAAAAATGTCACCTTCAAATACGATGACTCCGTGGTAAAGAATATTCTCGAAAATGTGAATCTTAAAATTAATGCCGGCGAAACCGTAGGTATCATCGGCTCCACAGGCTCAGCCAAATCCACTCTCATTCAGCTTATCCCCCGCCTTTACGATACCACCGAGGGCGAGGTTCTCGTAGGCGGAAGAAACGTAAAGGACTACACCTTCAAAAATCTCCGCGGTGAAATTTCCGTAGTGCTTCAGCAGAATATGCTCTTCTCAGGCACTATAATGGAAAATATCCGTTGGGGCAGACCTGACGCTTCCGACGAAGAGGTTTATGCCGCCGCTGCAGATGCACAGGCACACGAATTCATCAGCGAATTCGAAAAAGGCTATGACACTGAACTGGGTCAGGGAGGTTCCACTGTTTCAGGCGGTCAGAGACAGCGAATCTGTATCGCCCGCGCTCTTCTCAAAAAACCTAAAATTCTTATCTTTGACGACTCAACCAGTGCCGTCGATACTGCTACAGATGCAGGCATCAAAAAAGCTCTTCGCAGTGAAAAATATAAGGACATAACAAAAATCATCATCGCACAGCGTATTACCTCCATTATGGATGCCGACAGAATCATCGTTATCGAGGACGGCAAAATCGAAGCCACAGGTACTCACGATGAACTGAAGGAAACCAGCGAGGTTTACCGTGAAA
The DNA here is from genome assembly GCA_937901145.1 of uncultured Clostridia bacterium. Taxonomy (GTDB): domain Bacteria; phylum Bacillota; class Clostridia; order Oscillospirales; family Acutalibacteraceae; genus UBA6857. Next base: position 22,021 of record CALCHE010000005.1, on the reverse strand, counting down.
TCTTTGTTTCACAGCAGGAAGGAGTGTTGGCACAGTGAGCAAACTTCCTACAGAAAAAGAAATCGAAAAAGATGTAAAAGATATCCTTGAAGAAGAAAAAGCCAAGGAAAAGAAAAAGAAAAAATCCTTTGGTAAAAAGAAAACAGAAAAGAAAATCCCCGAAAACGAAACAGAAGAAGAAAGAAAAGAAAGAGAGAAAAAGGAAGAGGCTAAAAAGAAGGCCAAGCCCAAGGATATGAAGCAGGCCACAGTCCGTCTTCTCAGCTATCTTAAGGACTTCAAGGGTCTTATCATTCTGGTGTGCATTTCAGTCGTTCTGACCACCGTAACGAGCTTTGTAGCGTCTCTGGCTATGATGCCTGTCATCAATACCATCGCAGAGACTGTCGTAGCCGATAATCCCGACATTTCCGCTGCCTTGGCCACCGTAGGAAAATGGCTGGTAGTTATGGCTGCAGGCTTCGTGTTTTCCTCAGCACTTAATCTCATTTACACTCGTATAATGCTTTACGTCTCATCAAAGACACTGGCTAATATGAGACGTGACCTTTTCAATCATCTACAGACTCTTCCTCTCAGCTTCTTTGACGGCAGAAAAACAGGCGAGATAATGAGCCGCTTCACTAACGACATCAGCAGAGTCAGCGACCTCGTAAGCAACACTCTGCCTACTCTCATTACCTCCACCATCTCTGCTGTTCTCACCATCGGCTTTATGGTTATTTCCTCCTGGAAGCTCACCCTCACCATCACGGTAGCTGTGGTGCTGATGTTTATGACAGTTATCATCATAACTAAAAAGTGCTCACCCCTTTTCAAACAGCAGCAGAAAGCAATCGGTGAGGTTAACGGCTACATCGAGGAATATATCAGAGGTATTAAGAACGTAAAACTATTCTGTCACGAAGAAAGAACCAAGGAAGGCTTCAGCGAGCTCAACGAGACATACCGTAAAATCGGCGTAAAAGCCAATATTATCGGTGGTTTTATGGGACCGCTTATGTCGATGATTACACGTGTAAACTACGCTATAGTGGTCATTTTGGGCGCAAGAGTGGTAATGACCGGCGGAATGGACATCGGTACCCTCACAGTTTATCTTGACAAATCCAAATCCTACGGTACTCCCATCGCTCAGATAGCATCCTGCTACAGCACTCTCGTTTCTGCTATGGCAGGCGCAGAGAGAGTTTTCGAAATCCTCGACACTCCCTCCGAAACCGATGAAGGCAAGGTTACTCTTGTCAGACTCGTGAAGAATGCTCTGGGTGAAAACGAGGAAAGCGAAAACGAAGGAACCTTCGCCTGGAAGGTTCCCGCAGAAAACGGAAATGAATATGTTCCTCTCAGGGGCGACATAAAAGTAAACAACATAACCTTCTCCTATGTGGAAGGTACAGAGGTGCTTAAGAATGTCTCTGTTGACGCAGACAGCGGTACCAAGGTAGCATTCGTAGGCTCTACAGGTGCAGGTAAGACCACCATCACCAATCTTATCAACCGCTTCTACGAAATCGATAAGGGTGCCATCATCTACGACGGCATCGACATAAAGGATATCAGAAAGGCAGACCTTAGAAAATCAATGGCTATGGTTCTGCAGGATACCCGCCTTTTCGCAGGTACCATCGCAGACAATATCCGCTACGGTAAGCTCGATGCCACTGACGAGGAGGTCATCGAAGCTGCTAAGATAGCCAATGCCCACTCTTTTATCGAAAAGCTCCCCGACGGCTACGAAACTGAGCTTCGTGCCGACGGAAACAACATCAGTATGGGCCAGGCACAGCTTATAAACATAGCCCGTGCCGCCATAGCAAAGGCTCCCGTGCTTATTCTCGACGAGGCTACCTCCTCTGTCGATACGAGAACGGAGAGACTTATCGAAGTGGGTATGGACTCCATTATGGAGGAAAGAACCGTATTCGTTATCGCCCACCGTCTTTCCACTGTACGAAACTCAGAAAAGATCATCGTTCTGGAAAAGGGTGAAATCATCGAGGAAGGCGACCATCAGAGTCTTATCGGTCAGGGCGGTAAATACTATCAGCTTTATACAGGCGCATTTGAAATGAAATAAGTAAACAACCCATTGTATTTACCGAAAGGTGATACAATGGGTTTTATGTTTGTTTCACATAATATTGTCACAAAGGCGGCATCGTATGAGAGTTAACCGATTTCTTATATCTGTAGTGATATGACTCTTTTATAAGTAAATACTACCCACTGAAACGGTGGGTAGTATGTTTTTAATCATATCTGTGTTTTTCTTTATAAATGTTTACAATATTTATGCCGATAATAAACAGCATAAAGAAGGTAAAAAAGATAACAGCCTTTCTGTCCTTTTCCACACACTTGACATAATCGGAATAAGAAAATATAACATTGTCCTCTGCCGTAAGCTCTACTATCTGTCCGTCATAGGTGTCATAGGTCACAGTAAGAAATGTGCCTTTGCTGAGTGCTTCTATACTCTCTTTACGGCCGTAACCGAGATGGGTATCAGCTACATAATAGGATTCAGAGTTTGTGCAGAAGATGTGAATGCCGTTGTCAGCAGAAGAATATCTCCAACTTACCCTTTTACAGTAATCAAATTCTGTGGTTACCGTTTCGCAAGCTTCTTTCTCTGTAGGAATAGTGTTAAAGCAAGCAAGAAGAAACATAAAAAACACTATAATACTAGCAACCAGCGAAACCTTTGCACGAAGAGAAACTAATTTCGGTTTAGGATATTTTCTCTCATCTTTCATATCATTCATCAATATGCGAGAAGAAGAACTCTTTTCTTTCCTCGTTATTAATCACTGTCACGGGCTTAATCTGATTTAAGACCTTGCCCTGAGCTTTCAGCATTTCTCTGTAGTCGGCATAGGTGTCCTTTTTAAGAAAGACTACCTTTGGCTCACCGAGCATACCCCAGCGTCGGTATTTAAAGTATTTTTCGTTGCTTTCGCAAAGGTACCAATCCAGCTTTACAGCAATTTCCTCAAGCATACTTTTGTCAACGTCACCCTCAGGCTCAGCGAGCATCATATAACGGACGGGATCGCTGTCATGGTCATCACAGAAGCTGTAGCCCTTAAAGGAAATGCCCAATGCCTTCTGTGTTTCTGCCGCTGCCCAGTCAACCATCTGTGTGGTAGTTTTTTCATTAGCGATGTTCATAGCGAGATTATTTCTGTAAAGGAATTCCACCTTAGGAGTATTTTTGTACTTGCCTGTAACACGTACTACGTCCTCGATTCTGTAGCGGCAGAGACCTGAACGGTTTGTAACAACCAATTCGTAGTCCTTACCCTCCTCGATTTCGTCGATGGTGAGAGGTCTCTCGCAGTCGGGCTCATCCACAGGAATAAACTCAAAGAATACCGACTGAGGAAGAAGAACATAGTCCATAGCATTCAGCTCTGTGGGAATAGCCATATATCCCTCTGCTGCTGCATATCCCATATTATGTATAGGAGTGTCGCCTATGTGCTTACGGAGCTTTTCTACATAAAATTTAAGGTTAGAGCCAACCATACCGTAGGACCAGAGAAGCTTCGGCCACACACGGGGTGCGATGGGTGTGTCAAAGCCTTTTTCACATTCACGGCGTATTTCAGCCGCTCTTTCAGGCATAGGCTTTAATTTCTTTTCCCACTTTCGGCGAAGGTCATCGGGACACTTTACCGATGGATCTATAGTGCCCTTTTCGATATCGTTACAAATCATTTCCCAGTTCTGCTCGAAATAGTCGAACATAGTGGTCAGAAGTGTAATAACCATAGCGCCAAGATATGTAAGGTCACGTCTCTGCAGAGCGAAGCGCAGATGAAAATAAGAGGTATTCACCGCCGCTTCATCCTCAGGATACATAAAATCATTGGGAGTGGTAAGAAAGAAGGGTGCGATGGGCTTAAGATAGGAAAGAGGCACCTGACCGGCACCGTTACACATTTTTCCGTCAGCAAGTTTATGACCCGTAAGAACGACAGCCACATTACCCAACTGCTTCGGAAATTTCACTCCCCTTTTACGGAACCATTTAGCCGCGCAGCCTGTGGTACCCGAAAAGCCCATACACTGCATTATCCACAGGTCTTCACCGCATTTAGGCATAATTTTCGGCTTACCTACAGAACCCGAGGAGGAGCAATAGCGGACGGGTCTTCTTTTAATAATAAGATTCTTTTCGCCCCTCTGCATTCTTTCCACATATGAGTCGTAGTCGTCATAGGTGGTCATAGGCATATTGCGCTGAAAATCCTCGATGGATTTAACTGTGCCAAGACCTATTTTTTTACCGAATTCGGTATTTTTATTTCTTTTTACGATGCCCTTCAGGACACTTTCCTGCATCTTACGGGGACGGGATGTATAAAAGTTTACCTTCATCCACTCCATATATCCCAGCATAACACCTATATCAGAAAATCCTGCCATATTCCGTTACCTTCCTTACTTCCATTTAATGTCCCATACTTCGTCTACATAGCCTTCCATGCTACCGCTACCTGTAATTCCGAAGGCACCGCCTTCACCGACGCCCTTCATTTCCAGACGCTCGCGGTACTGTATTGTTTTACCTGAGGAATCAACCAGAACGCTGACAGTAGCACCGGGATATTCGAAATCAACCTTTTTAAGCTCACCTACAGGAAGCTCAAATGTAGAAAAATCGAGAGTATCGCAGGCGGCATTATGGTGAGGCGGACGGGGATTTTCGAGAGTGCTGGTTTCGGGAACTACCTTGATAGTGTAAAGTGTTCCCTCAGCGGTCTGCTCTGTCTTGGCCTCCGCCACACCCTCCAATGTAAGTGTAAAAGGCTTATCTGTGGGAGGAATTTCGTGATTTACGACGATTTCCTCACCGTCTTTATCGACACCCTTGCCGTTTGTTACATCATAGTCAGCTGTCTTTTCACCCTCGAAAAAATCGATAACCATATTTATGGCTCCTGTAAGAGCAGGAACAGAGCAGTCGAGAAGATCGATGCTGATGACCTGTTTTTTGTGTGCATTAAAGGATGCAGTCTCAGCCTTAAGAGAGTTAATGCCCTCGTTTACCTTGGCCAGAATATCTGCCTTAGTGAGCTCATATTTCACAGTAGTAGTGGGAGCAGTAGTCTGAATAGGCAGAGTAGTCTGCAAAGATGCAGATGTGGGCGCTGCCGATGTAGGTGCCGTCGACGGCACTGTGGGGGCAAGAGTCGCCTGCGGAATGGTGGTAGTCACTGTAGTCGGTGCCGTGGTAGATGGCTGAGCCTGAACCGGCTTGTTTCCCATGTTTTTAAGATTAAAAATGAAAACAACCACTATCAGTGCCAGAACAACCACAAGAATAATGCCCTTTTTGTCATTGGATGAAAATTTTGTCTTTTCTTCTGCAACATCCTCATCTACGGGATATTCATTAAAATTATCCATAGTTTATTCCTCCAAAATCAAATTTCCGTATACTATTATATCAATGTATATTCTTTTTTTCAAGATAAAGTTCAAATAAAAAGACACCGCAGGTGAATGTTTATCGGGAACAAAAATCATATACCATAAGATGCGGTAAATATAAAGACACCGCCCACTATATCTCTGTGTTTAGCACTTTCGCCGGAGGTTCAATAAGTCTCCACATCAGATACATTAGTTTACACATAAAAAAGGGAGCTGATTTACAGCTCCCTCAGTTTTATAATTTTATGCTACTGTTTCGGAGATAAAATCGTAATCTCCCTCTAATGATGCGCAGGAAACATAGTTTACTCTGTCGTCAGCATTCTTAGCCTTTTTCTTTTCGATGATTTTAGTTACTGCTACGTAGATACCTGCGATAGCAGCTGCGATTGCTACAACGATAGCAACAATTTTAAGTACTTTTTTGAAAGTTTCCATCTTTAATCCTCCAAGTAATTATTACCTGTAAATTATAACACTAAATATCGGTAAAGTCAACCGATTTATTCATTTTAATAACTGAAAGTGTAATTACTGGTGAAATCACCGTGAACAATAACCTCAACATCGATAATAAAGTTTACATTTGCCACGGCTTTTTCTACCTTGAGGAAATGAACCATGGATGTAATTCTGCCGTCTTTGTCGAAAATTGCTTCGATTTTCGTATCTGTGTAGCTCATATCCAGTGTCTTTACGGTAAGACCTTTGGGAATATAGGGAGCGATGTCTACGACCTCTACCATAGTAGAATGGTTTTTGGCGGGAGTGGTATAAGTCTGAATCTCAGGATTCATAACAAGAGTTATCTTATATCCTCCGTCCTGAGTAGCCGAAGCTACAGCTGAACTGATCGCACTTTCCTCTACGGTAGCCGCCACATTCAGCGGTGCTATAGCCTGGTTAGGTGTAAGACCTGTACCGGCATCGGTACCTCCTGTGAAATTATAGGTGATAGGCTTTTTCTGTGCCTGTTGCATAAGGGTTTCCGCCATAGATTTGGCGATGCCCTCTGCAGGCATTTTATCGATTACCAAATTAAGCTTGTCATCCTTATAAAGAGAAAAGTCCGTAGATGCCTTCAGCTTATTGATGCTGTCAACATAGGTTTTGATTATCGCAGTTTTTCCGCTTGGTACATTTGATTTCGGTTTGGTTACCTTTTCGGTAGTGTTTGTTCTGTTAACCTCATCGATAACCTGAGAAACCTTTATGGATTCCTGTTCCTCCACATACCACTGGGGATCCTCTACGGAAACATCCGCCATAACGATGTTACCGCCGACGGGAAGTCGGGTAGTCGAGGGAGCCTCAGTAGTGGCAGGAGCCGTGGTAGAAGGTACCGTAGGAGCAATAACTGCAGGTGCAGTAGTCTGTGATGCGAGCATTTTTCTGCCCACAGAAACTGAAAGGAAGGTACTCATACAGAATACCCACACACCAACTACTGCTATTACTGCGAGCTGAATGATTTTCTTCTGGTTCATAATTATTCATCCTGACAGCTCAAGGGATACACGAGGTATCCCCTGAGAGTGATTTTTAATTCTTATTTGGTTCTGCTGAAGGTAGAAACACTGTGCTGAGAGCCTGACATATTCATAGAAACCTCTATTTTGATGGTATCCATATTCTTGAGTGCATTAACGAGAGCATTATTTTCTCCGTCACCTGCGATTTCGCTGAAGTCGATGGGTAATACGATGTTCATATCCATCTGATAGGGCATATTGATTTCATATCTCTTAAGTCTGCATTCACTGTCGATTTCAGCTGTAAGAGTTGTCTTACCCATAACTGACTTTACAGTGCTCTTTCCGCCTTCCATACCGAGGTCGACACCTGTACCGCTGATAGCATTTACAAGACCTGCATGATATACAGGCTCAGTACCCTTAACGGAGTCACTCTTTTCAGATTTAATAACTGCCACGATTTTATAGCCGTCGTTTGTCTTAGTCATATTTACGGACTCAAAACCGTTCTTCCAAGCGGAAGCATTGTTTGAATTGTAAATTTCAGCGAACTGACCAAGCATATTTGCGGGCTGGATTACCTGGTCCTGCTGTATTGTCCTATAAGACGCATCAACTTTACCGTCAGGTAATATATTCTGCACACGACCTGAACCGCTACCTTTACCGAAGGTTGATCTTGTCATTTCAGTAACACTTGAATCGTCAGATGTTTCACCGATAGCGCCGAAGAGTGAATTAACAGCTGTCTGATCATAGCATTTGATATAACCGCCGTCGATGTCATAGTTGCCCTTGAGAACATCCTTGAAAGCAAAATACATAGCAAGGTCAACTGTTCCGGCAACTGCAGCACCGAGATCCATAATACCGAATTCCATATAATTAATGTTGTTAATCATCTTGAGGTTTGTATCGATTACTGTCTTTGAGTGACTGTAGTCGTACTTAGATCTGTTCACTGCTTCTGCAAGATAGAGAAGCTGAGCGTTTACTGCACTGTCGGATTTGTCGTTAAGATCGATTTTAGCGCCTTCAACTGCGAACTTTGCAATAGTGTAATCCTTGCCACCGATAACAGCGATAATCTTAAATTCGTGAATGAGACCGGGAGCGATGTTCATTGAAACAGAATTTTTTGTAGTTGTAATGGTTTCCTCTGCATTATCCTGTGTAGCTCTTACTACCTTGTAGGATTTTGCATCACTGTTTGCAGACCAGGAAATTGTAACATTGTGACCGTTTTTCACTACACTGTAACCTGCAGTAGCTGCTGTGAATCCGTCGGAGGTGTAAAGAACCTTACCTGCTGAGTCAAGTGCTTTTACTCTATAAAGACCGGCACCATTACCTGCCATATCGTTTACATCAAATGTTGCAGAGTTGGCTGTGCCGACTCCAATCCAGGAATTCATATCAATATCATAATATTCTACCGCATACTTAGCTGCACCTGATACTTCCTTCCAGGAAAGTGTGGAACCTGTGGTAGTCGCTACGCTTGAACAGCCTGATGTTTTTACCTTGAGAACATCTGATACTATACTATACTGTGTAGTATTACCGTTTTTATTTACTGCGTAAACACGGAACTGATAGTCTTTATTTGATGAAAGAGATCTTACTGTATAGCTTGTAGATGTAAGATTTACAGATGTCCATGATGATCCGTTCTGGCTGTACTGAAGCTGATAGCTCTGTGCACCTGAAGCTGCTGTCCATGCTACTGTAACGGAATCATCGCTTATCGCTGTAGCCTTAACACCTGTTACCTTGGCACAGGGAGATGTAAAGGTAATAGCAGCTGTGGTAACACCTGTAGTGCCACCGTTATAGGGAGTAACGGTAATTTTGTAAGCGGTACCGGCTTTGATTGAAAGCACAGCACTGTTAGTCTTTACATCAGCTACCTTTACACCGTTATTGAATACACGGTAGCCTGCTGCACCGCCTGCTGCATTCCATTTAACGGTTACCTTATCTGCTGAAAGACCTGTGTAGCTGAGACCGCTTACAGTACCTAAGCTTGTCTTTGAATTAACTGCTACCCAGTTATTGTAATATGTTTTGTTGCCGTCCTTCTGATATGCTCTTACGCGAATCTGATAATTAGCGAAAGCTGAAAGACCGCTTACTGTGTACTGTGTAACGCTGTTTTTAACAGCTGTGTTAACATCTGTCCACTTATTATTTTTGTAAACCTGTACCTGATAACCTGAAACACCGCTGAGCTTTGCCCAGGTAACAGTTACTGCCTTATCTGTTACGCTCTTTACTGAAACATTCTTCATAGGAGTAACAGATGTAGTAACATTTACTGTAGTGTAAGCACCGTAGTAGGTCTTTGCAGCGCCTGCGACATAACCTCTGATACGGAAGCTATTATTCTGAGCTGCAGAAATGTTGCTTACATTGAGAGATACAGTCTTTGCTTTTTTGATTTTCTTTACTGTCTTCCACTTTTTGCCGACCTTGCGCTGGATTTCATAACCTGTTACGTTACCCTTTGCCCAGGTGAGCTTAGCGGACTTAAGGCCTGTAGATACAGCTGTTACACCTGTAATCTTCTGCACGCCTGTTTTTACCTTAACAGTAGTAGCCTTACTCTTTTTCTTGCCGTTCACAGCATAAACACGGAACTGATAGGTAGTACCGTTTTTAAGCTTTTTAACTGTGTAGGTAGTGGTTTTCTGCTTTTTGATGGTAGCCACTTTCTTCCATTTTTTACCTGACTTCTGCTGAATTTCGTAGCCCTTTGCACCGGCAGCTTTGCGCCAGGTAAGAGTTACTGCTATGGGAGTAGCATCAGCCTTTAAGCCTGATACCTTTTTCAGTGCGGCAGCTGAAGCGGGAGCCATAGTACCTAAAATAAGGCACACACTGAAAATGAATGTGACTAAGGATGTCCATACTTTTTTCATAGTTATTCCTCCATTCTTTTATTTAAAATTTATTTCTATGAAAATAATTAACCGATGAATAAATAATTCTGTGAAACCGTGTAAGTGATTTCGTATTTTTCTCCTCCGAGGAAAAACGCAAGCTTTACGGGAACAGATACTGTCAGATGCTCGAAGACACCGTCGGTGATTTTAGCATTTACGGAAACATCACCTGTCTCAAAGGAATTAAGCACGAAGCCATCAATTTCCTTTTCGAGCTTTTCCGTATCCGTAACGGGAATAATATACTCTGCTTCATCTGAAGAAACAGTGAACGAAATATCGTATCCGCTTCCGTTCTCACCGAATTCTACCGTATCAGCCATTATGTCGGGAAGGATCAGACCGCTTTCTGTGCCGTAAGGATAAAGGACATCGGTGACGCTTATCTTTTCTCCGTCCTTATCAGCCTTTCCATTTTCAAAGGTGTAGCTGCCTCTTTCCTTAATGGAGAGAGCATCCTCCACGCAGCTGATTTCCTCACTCACACCGTCGAAATCCGAAACATCGTATCGGGTGTAAAGCTCGAAGGAGCCGTCACAGGTTTTGGTTTCTGAAAGAGCACTGATAAAGCTTTCAGCCGCCTGTGCTTCGTCGGTGGGAAGGTAATCGGTACAGAAGGTGAAGGTTTCGCTGAAGGAGCCCTCGGCTTTTTCTTCACCGCTGTAGGTTTTTATTCTGAAACGGTACTCTGTGCCTGAGGTAAGACCTGTTACCTGACAGGTGAGAGACTCCGTGCTTTCATAAAGCACGAAATCACCTTTATCCTTGTCATACATATAAAGGTTATATCCGTCAGCACCCTCTGCACCGTTCCAGGAGAGAGTCATTTTATCGGGATAAATAAGCTTTTCCTGTGCAGTGATATCACTTACCTTACCGGGGAGTGTTTTCACAGTAATATCATTCGAATAAGCTGTGCTGTCAGTACTGCTGTAGTAGTTTCTTCTGTAGGACTTTACAGCGAAGGTGTATTCTCTGCCTGCCTGGAGACCTTTCATTTCAGCCTTTGCTGATGAAGCGGCCCATCTGTATTCGTATGTACCGTCATCACGGACAAGATAAACTTTATAGCCTGAAGCATCCTTCACTGCATTCCAGGAAAGAGAAACAGAACTGTCGGAAACTGCCTCAACCTTAAGACCTGTCACACCAGCGGGAGCCACAGGTGCTGCGGAAACTGCCTTGGCAGAAGCTTTGGACTTTACGGTTACTGTACATACTGCCTTTTTACCGCTTCCGTCCTTTGCCTTGCAGGTAATCACTGCAGTACCTGGGGTCTTGGCAGTCAGGATTCCTTTGCTGTTTACGGTAACGACCTCATTATTATCGGAAGAGAAGGTAACCTTACTGTTATAAAGCTTTTTCGGCTTTACGGTAACGCTGAGGCTGTAGGCTTCACCTTCAGAAAGAATCAAGCTTTCAGCGTCGAGCTTCAGAGAGGTCATATAGCGATATGCCAGCTTTATATCCTTCTGATTTTTTATGTATTTTTCACCCTTTGAGCCCTTTACCACATAAGCGGTAAGCTCATCACAGCCTTCAAAGATATTCTTTCCGAACTTGTTAACGCTCGCCGGTATCACAGCTGTTTTAAGGCTCGTACAGTACCAGAATGCTGAAGAATAAATACGCTTAACCTTTGAAGGTATTATAACCTTTTTAAGAGAACTGCACTCATTAAAGGCTGCCTTGCCGATTTTAGTAACAGTTTTCGGTATTTCCACACTCTGAAGCTTTGTCTTGCCCGAAAAAGCCCAATCTCCTATGGCAGTAACCTTATACTTACCTACCTTCGAGGGAATTTTTATCTTTTTGGCATTACTTTTACATTCGATCAGAACTGCTGTTTTTTCACTTACCTCATAAACGAGTTTATTTTTCGTAACGGTTTTGGCACTTACGGAGAAAACCGTAAGCACGGTCATAACCGCCACAGTAAAAGCAAACAGAAGTGACTTTTTTATATTGCTTTTCATTGCACACTCCTCCAGTTTATATGTATAGTTATTCTATCATACAAAAAGAAAAAATACAATAATAACCACTGTTTTTTTCTCAAAAAAGGCAAATTTAACTTTATATTAATATACCCTTAAAATTTGTGTACTGTTCCATTAAAACGAGACAAAAATTTTCCTGTGAAGAAAGACATATGCTCTGCTTTTTGTCGTTGTGATTTCACGCTAAGTTCAGTTACAGTTTCCCCAAAACTTCTCCGTCTCTTCTTTGCACTAAAAAAGGACCGTCCTACGCCGCCACTCCATAAGGAAGTATTTCTTTAAAACGTGAAATAACATCACAATAATGCGTTAAAAAACACCGATATGCGTCAGCATTATCGGTGTTTTTCGCCTTTTCTTGTAAAGCTATTTCGCATTTTAAAGTGCTTCGCAGTTTCGTAAGAACTGAAAAATTCTTGTATCGAAGCCACAAAATGAAGCAAGGCTACCGCCTTGCGAGGCTTTTGGCAATGATGCAGGGATTTTTGTTCGAGAAACAAATACTTCCTTATGGGGTGTCGGCGTAAAAGACAGTCCTTTCATAATTCAGTTAACTCTCAGAAAGCTCATCGCCTCTACGGTCATACCGTTTACGGTGACCGGCTCATCATTATAATTCACATAAATACCGGTGCTGTTATCATAACAGGTGTAATAAACATTCTTTCTGACTCTGTGGTGGTCAGTGATTCGTGCATCGCGCAGATCCTCAAATACTTCCGCTGCCCTCTCGTACTGACTCTGCGCCTCGGTTATGAAATTAAGATAGTTTGAATTGTCAGTCTTTTCCTGAGTTGACAGATCGGAGGCATACCATTCGTAATAGGGAACCGCACCGAATTCGATACATTTCAGAAACGCCTTTTCACTGTTTGCGAAGCTGTTTACAGGCTCACAGGAATAATCCGCAAGGCCGTGTAAAATGATCTGCACGAAGGGTACTCTTGCACAGAGGTCTCTATCCTGAACCTTAGCAGTTACGGGCAGATTAACTATCATATCGGCATATTTCACTCCGTAAATATTACCCGTATCTACCATAAGCTTTCCCGAAGCAGAAACGGAAGCAATCTGTCCCGAAATAACATCGGCAACATCCGTTTTGAGGGAAAAGTTTTCGGCTGAGCAGTCACCGTAAAGAGTCTTACAGCCGTCATTTATGCACACACCCTGTACAGAATTTTTTCGCATAAATCGGATCAAAGCATTAGAATTTTCAGCGATCAAAGGCGCAGAAAGGAAGGTTCTGCCCGCCTCGGAAAGGTACTCTCCGTCAGGTGTAAGCGCACCCTTCTGTGCTCCTGCATCCTCAGACAAGGTAACCAATGAGGCATCTGTGTAAAAGGTAACTGAATCGCTTTCACCGTAGGAAATAAGCTTTTCCAGATCTTTTTTACTGCCGGGAGCCGAAGAAAAGTCAATCTTTGCAAGCTCTTCATCAGTTAAAGCACCCTTAAGTCGCATATTTATATTTGTGATTCCCTTGGCCTTCAGAGAGTCAAGCATCTCCTGAGCCTGAGCATAGGTAGTCAGAGTCTGCGAAAGCGTTCTTCCTCTGGCATCGGTAACGTAATTCTGAAATATTACGCTGAGATTAAAGGGATAATCACCTTCGGCATCTTCTCTTTCTGAGAGAAGATATCCCTTACGGATAAGCATTTCTCTTACAGCCACCGCCATACCCGTGTAATCAGCGTTACCGTAGGAAAGAAAACGGTAAACAAGACGGATTTTTCCTTTGTAGCTGTCATTACAGATATAAATATTTTCCTCGTCACTGTGTGTGGGTGTTATTTCGAAATCTGCGTAAATTCTGTTAAGTCCGCCTGATGAAAGAGCCTTCTGCACCTTCACTGAGGAAAGCTCCTCGCCCTCATCGATAAGCACCGCATAAGCACTGTCTGCGTTCTTTTTACCGAAGACACCCAGAAGATTTCCCTCCTCATAAACAGGAAGAGAAATATTCTCAAATGCTTCAGGGCTTACAGAGGTATCTACCGTAGCACCGCAACCGTCAGGAATAAGCATATAGTCTCCCTCTGCACCCTTACTGTCAGACCCGAAAAAGGGTAAAATACCGATGTGAGTAACAGGAACATCACTGTCATGACCCTCGCCTGTGATATTACTGCAGTCAGCCTCCACAGTGAGTGCACCGTCAGCCAGAGTGTAGGAAACAGGCAGAAAAAGATTTATCTTAGTTCCGTCCTCCAGAGTTCTTTTGAAGCCGTAATTAACCGTAACTCCGTTTTCTTTTTCCTCATAAAGTGCCGAAGAAAAGCCTACGCTGTCACTCTGCGAGGAAAGAGTATAGCTGCTGCCGTTCACCAGTACCGTAAGAGAAACCGCCGAGGTCTTTTCCCCCGCATTCTTTTCGGGAAGTGATGACCACAGCTTATCTGAAGCTGTATCGTAAACGCTTACGGTGCAGTTTTCTCTGTCGAAATAAAGCTCTATCATATCACTTTTGGCAATAAGGCTGAGCTTACTTTTATCCTTAGAAGCATAAAGTGCTCTGTTATCCGTATCAGCAGAAACTGCTGCCGCTCCGTCACCTTTTTTTACCGCACCGGAAGCAGGCTCACTTTTTCCGCAGGCGGAAAGAGTAAGAAGTATCACCGCTGTCATAAGTACGGACAGAAGTTTTTTTAATATATTCATTACATTCACCTGAAAAATCAAAGTCAGTACCACAAAAATAGGCACTGACCGCATTATAACACAGAATTATTAAAATTTCAAATCATACTCTGACGCATTTTCATCAGTATGGCTTTTTCTCTGCGCGACACCTGCACCTGCGACATATTCAGCTCCCTGGCTGTGTTCACCTGCGTCATTCCTTTATAGTACCTGAGCTCTATGAGACGTCTGTCCCTTTCCTCCAGAGCCCCTATCAGAGTTTTCAGTGCGATGCGTTCGGATATTTCCTCTTCGGGTGAGTCTGTGGGAATGTCTATCTGGCTTGTCCCCTTTTCATCCTCAGCAGTAAGAGATACCGTAGGCATAGAAACAGTGATAAGCTCTGCCGCCTCACTTACGGTAACACCGAGCCTTTCAGCCAGCTCCGTTACAGTAGCCTCTCTGCCGAGCTCTTTGGAAAGCTCCTCACTTATCTTTACTGCATGTCTTGCCTTTTCCTTCAGCGTTCTGCCGATTTTCACAGGTCCCCCATCACGAAAAATCCTTTTAATTTCGCCCAATATTACAGGCACAGCGTAGGTGGAAAAGGCAAAGCCCCGGGTAGGGTCAAAGTTATCTGCCGCCTTTATAAGTCCGATACATCCTGCCTGAAACAGGTCGTCATACTCCACTCCTCTGCCTCTGAAACGGTTGGCACAGGAATGAACCAGACCATAGTTACTGTTAATAATTTCGCTGCGGGAAAGATTTTTTTCGGTCACTTACGGGTTCCCCCTTATATCATTTTTCCCCGGATTTTTTTATCCAGAGTAACCGTAGTACCCTTACCGACCTTTGAAGCAACTCTTATTCTGTCCATCATTGACTCCATAACAGCAAAACCGAGACCTGCCCTTTCACCCTTAGAGGTGGTAAAAAGCGGCTCCATTGCTTTTTCAATGTTTTCAATGCCGATACCCCTG
This sequence comes from uncultured Clostridia bacterium, assembly GCA_937901145.1. GTDB lineage: Bacteria > Bacillota > Clostridia > Oscillospirales > Acutalibacteraceae > UBA6857. The sequence goes on along the minus strand of CALCHE010000005.1, from coordinate 6,551 downwards.
TCACGGATTTTCACTCTGACATTATTATTATCGTAAAGGTTCACGGTTATGTAAATTTTTCCTTCTTTTTCCCTGTAGCCGTGAACTATGGAATTGGTCACCGCCTCGCTTACAGCGGTTTTTATGTCGGTTATCTCCTCAATGTTCGGGTCAAGACAGGACACAAAGGCTGACACAGACACCCGTGCAAAGCCCTCATTTACACTCTTTGACTCCAGTACCATTTTCAGCTCATTTACACTTTTCATTCAAACCAGCTCCTTTACTCTGATATCACCTAATTTTTCCAGACCTGCCAGCTTCATTACCCTATAAGCCGAAGGAGACAGCCCCTCTGCCCTGATTTTTCCTCCGTGGGTTTTCATCAGCTTATATCTTCCCATAACCAGACCGATAGCCGAGCTGTCCATAAAGGATACCTCTCCGAAATCGAGAATAAGCAGCTCAGGACGGCGCAGAATTATGGCATCGTCTATGCCGGCTCTTATGAGCGAGGCACTGTGATGGTCTATTTCCCCGTCAAGATAAACTCTGAGCTCCTTGCGGGTATATTCTAATTTTGCAGACATTTTCTTTCCTCCAAACAAAAAATCCGTTACCTTGCTAATGATAACGGATAGATTAGTATTATTTTGTAAAAATCAGTCGGCAAAAATAATTTTTCTTATATCGCTTACCAGATAAAAGGAACCGCAGCATAAAAGCACATCGTTTTCCTCTGTAAGGGAAAGTGCCTTTTCATAAGCTTCCCCCGCATCATCACAGTAAAATACATTGTCACAGAAGGCTTTTCCGCATTCAGCGAGAACAGAAGACTTTTCACCTCTGATTTCATCGGTACAGGTAAAAACCGCATTTTCGCATAAGGGAAGAAGAATTTCAAGGCTCTTTCGGTAATCTTTATCCCTCATAGAAGCCATAAGAGCCGTTATTTTTCTGCCTTTAAGGTGCTTTTCAGCCATATCACGAAGAGCAAGCATACAGCCCTCGTTGTGACCGCCGTCTAAAATTATGAGAGGCTTGTCGCTAACCTTTTCCATACGGCAGGGCACCGAAAAGGAAGCTATACCCCTTTCTATATCCTCATCAGTTATTTTCTCACCTTTTTCTTTGAGTGCCAGGGCACATTCAGCTACGGTAAGCATATTTGCCACCTGGTGATCACCCTGTAAGGATGTATGAAGCTTCAGATGTTTGTAGGTAAAATCAGTTCCGTTTATGTCGCTTTTTATCACTGACAGTTCACTTATGTCAGGAGCATAAAAGTCAGCTCCCGCCTTTTCAGCTCTTTCTTTTATAACACGGTATGCATCCTCATCCTGACCCGTGAAATATTTCTTCTCCCTGTCCACAGGATAAGAAAGAGTTATTCCTCCCCTTCTTATAATACCGCTTTTTTCTTCGGCTATCTTTTCCGTAGTATCACCGAGCATTTCCGTATGATCGAGGGAGACTGACATAATCACCGAAGCCACCGAAGAGGGTATAACATTTGTGCTGTCGTGTTCACCGCCGATACCCGCCTCCAGAACCACTATATCACACCCTTCTCTCTCGTAGTAAACCATAGCGAGAACAGTGATAAACTCAAAAACCGTAGGCATCATTTTTTCAGTAAGAGACGCTGTCTTTTCTTTTATCTCTTCCGTAAGAGAGCAAAGACTTTCGTCACTTATGTATTTACCGTCGATCTGTATTCTTTCACCGAAGGAAATAACATAGGGTGAAGTGAAAAGACCTGTCCTGTAGCCTGCGCAGGTCATAATATTACTCATCGCTCCCGAAAAGGAACCTTTGCCGTTAGTTCCTGCAACGTGAATAAATCTGAGCTTTTTATGCGGAGACCCGAAAAGCGACAAAAGGTTTTCTATCCTTTCATGAGAGGAGCTTTTCTGCATTTTTCTGAAGGAATAGATATATTCTACAGCCTCGTTAACAGTCATATTTTCACTTCCCTTTATCTGTATTTCTTCATTAATTATATCTTTTCACACCGATATGTCAACTAATTTTTCACATTCACTCTTTCTTAGCTCTCTGATAAAGCACACTTCACAGAGTGCAGAGAGAAAGTCTGTCATATTTATCCCTTCGGGACATAAATTTTCATAAACACAGCTGCTTCTTACACCCTCTCCGATAAGAATCCGTGCAAAGGGAAGAAGACGCTTCTCTCCGGTTATAAGCAGACCTTTAAAATACACGGGCACCGAATCACTGTATCTTGAAATAATTATACCTCTTTCAGGTATAGCGGAAAGCTTATTGCTGATAAGAAGAGAAAGTCCGTACTCCCTCATTATTTTCAGCGCCTCGGACTCATATGCTCTTACATTATCGGTTATCACCTTGAGCTCCCCTGCAAATTTTATCAGACGGTGTATTTCCGTGTGAAGAGTCCCCTTTCTGTCTATAACTGTTATGAGAGTTTCAGTAGGATCAAAGACACTCTTTTCCAGCTGTGAAACAGCCGAATTAAAAAGAATTATATCCCTGAAATACGAAGAGCGGTACTGTCTTATTTCTCCCTCATAACTGTACATATGCGGAAAAATCAGTCCGTCTGTGAAAGACGAAGCCATCCTTTTCAGCCTGTCTTCGGGAAAATTCCCCTTATGTAAAGGTACCATTAATCTGTAAAAGCACTCATTTTCAGGCAAATTAACCCTCTCAGCTGTTATTCTATCGCCGAGAAAAAGTCTCCTCACTCTTTCTCTCAGATTATTTTCTCTTTCATAAAATTCTACTGTACCGAACAAAAAAATCACCTCATACAATGCTATGAAGCCTAAAAAGAAAAAAGACTCTCTTTTTTAGTAGGTTTAAGGTAAATTTTTTATGATTATTGTATCCTATGATTGAAGAATAGGACATTTATGTGATATAATATAAAAAAACAGGAGGAAATAAATATGAGACTTTTACTGGCAGAGGACGAAAAAGATTTATCAAAGGCTCTTTGTGCCGTACTTAAACATAACAATTATTCCGTAGATGCCGTCTATGACGGACAGGATGCGCTGGACTACGGTCTGTGCGAAAACTACGACGGCATAATCCTCGACATAATGATGCCGAAAAAAAACGGTATAGATGTACTTAAAGAATTAAGAGAAAAGGGCGTAGATACTCCCATTCTTATGCTCACGGCAAAAGCCGAAATTGACGACAAAATCGCAGGTCTTGACGCAGGTGCCGACGACTATCTTACCAAACCATTTTCAATGGGTGAGCTTATGGCGAGAATAAGAGCCATCACCCGCAGAAAGGCTGAGTTTTCACCCAATATTCTCTCCTTCGGGAATCTTTCCTTGGACAGAGGTACCTACGAGCTTTCCGTAGGCGAAAACTCCATAAGACTCGGCAACAAGGAATTTCAGATGATCGAAATGCTCCTTTCCAATCCCGGCAGACTCATTTCCACCGAGCAGTTTATGGAAAGAATATGGGGCTACGAAACAGAAGCTGAAATCAATGTAGTTTGGGTATATATTTCTTATCTTCGTAAAAAGCTTACCACCCTCGGTGCAGACCTGGAAATCAAGGCTGTACGCGGTGTGGGCTATACTTTAGAAAAAATCACGGAATAAGGTGACTGTTACCTATGTTAAAAAAACTGCAAATTAAATTCATAGTTATTACTATGTTTGCTCTGGGATCACTGATGATAGTGCAGACCCTTACGGTTAATGCCATAAGCATTTATCAGAAGGATGTGAAAATGAAGGAAATCCTTCAGGTAATTACCGCCAATAACGGTGTTCTGCCAAAAGGCTACGATGACACAAACGAAAACTATATCGACGGAATTTTCAACCCCTTCGGAAAGTTTCAGATTACTCTCGAAACACCCTATTCCACCCGCTATTTCGTGGTGGAAATGAAAGGGAATGTAATCACAAGGCTTTCTACGGAAAACATAGCCACCGTAAACGACAGCAAAGCACTGGAATATGCCGCTCAGATTTACGGTACCAGACCCGGCTACGGCACGGTGGACGCCTATCGCTACCTTTATACTATCGACGGTGACAAAGGCATGATGGTATTTCTCTACTTCCAGAATGAGGCAAGAGAAATAGCCACCCTCTTTTCCATTTCTCTTACTGTAAGTGTGCTTACACTTTTTATGCTGCTGGCTATCATTTACCTTCTCTCGAAAAATGCACTCAAGCCCGTAGAGGAAAGCATACTCAAACAAAAGCAGTTCATAACCGATGCGGGTCACGAGCTGAAAACACCTCTGACCATTATCTCAGCTGACGCAGAGGTATTAGAAATGTGCAGCGGTGAAAATGAATGGCTTACCAGCATAAAAAACCAGACCTCGAGAATGAATGTGCTGGTTAAAAACCTCGTAGAGCTGACGAAACTCAACGAGGCTCAGGACACCTCCGAAAGAACGAATTTCTCTCTGAGTGACGCGGTGATCGACACAGCATCCGATTTCGAGTCAAGAGCTAAAATAAACGATCAGACTATGATTTTTTCCGTCTCACCTTCCATCAGATATTTCGGTAACGAAGCAGAAATCAGACAGCTCGTTTCCATTCTCTGCGATAACGCTATCAAATACACTGATAAGGGCGGCACCATAAAAATATCTCTTTACAAAAACGGTACCGGCACATATCTTGACGTGTTTAACACCACAGATTATGTGAATCCGTCTTCAGTTTCGATGCTCTTCGACCGCTTCTACCGCGGTGACAGCTCACGCTCCAGAGACACAGGCGGCTACGGCATCGGCCTTTCCATAGCAAGCGCTATAGTCGACAGACACAAGGGAAAAATCAAAGCCATTGCCAACGGAACGAAGGAAATAACCTTCAGGGTTACGCTGTAAATATTAATACCGTACACGCATAAAGCTTTACAGTACTGTGTGCTTATTACTCGCTAAACAATAATGTATCGGTCACCCACCTCTGCGGTGGGTGATTTTTTAAATTCTGAAACATTCAGGTTCTTTCCGCTCTTTCTGCTTTTCAGATGGGTTCTACGGTCAGCTTCGTAAAAGCGTATATTTTTATGTCTGTGTAGAATAGAAGAGTTTAATGCAAACTTACTTACAAATCCGAAGCCTTATCGGCTGTCTTTGCCCCTGCCACGGGGCAACCCCTCTGGCTTTAGCCTCTTCAAGGTACTGAAAGAATTAATATGCGAAACGGTGGTTTTGGACGAGGCAAAGGACTACAAAAACAATAATACACCACGGCAGTTTTTTATCTCCGCCGAGCCTGTGAAGGTGGCCACTGAGGAAAGTATTTTCCGAGGTAAAAAGGGCGCTTTGTTTACTTTGGCGCTCGTCTGTGCCAAAGTAAAAGCCCGAGCGGCTCGAGCGGAAAAAACATTGATGTTTTTACAATGTGCAATAATAATGCGGAACAGAAAAAAACCAACCTGTCATTTTGAGCGGAGCGAAAAAACTTTATGCAGAAGGCGACCGATGGTCGCCCCTACGATAATACCGTAGTGTTTGCGATGAAAAAGCTGGCGGACAATATCCGCCCCTACTGTTTCAAAAGGGTGTTACTTATCTTAAGGGATGCCGTCCCCTACTACAAACCCAACTTGTCATTCTAAGCTCATCAAAAAATCTTTCAAATATATGTTCTTTAATGTCCCTTCACATCCGTTCAGGATGACATTGTTCTTTAAGGTTGACAAAAAGGCAGAAAAGTGATAAAGTATATAGGCTTAATTTTAAAATAAGGATTGGTGAATAATATGTCAGGCCATTCAAAATGGAGTACCATTAAAAGAAAGAAAGAAAAAACTGACGGCGCGAGAGCTAAAATCTTCACAAAAATCGGCAGAGAAATTTCCATCGCTGTCCGTGACGGCGGTCCCGACCCCGCATCAAACTCAAAGCTCAAGGACGTAATCGCAAAAGCCAAGGCTAACAACGTTCCCAACGATAATATCGAAAGAATCATCAAAAAGGCTTCAGGTGAAGCAGGTGGCGCAAACTACGAGGCTATTATGTACGAAGGCTACGGTCCCTCAGGTATCGCAGTTATCGTAGAAACACTCACCGATAACCGTAACCGTACTGCAGGTGAAATGCGTCACTACTTCGATAAAAACAAGGGTAATCTCGGCCAGCAGGGCTGTGTTTCCTTTATGTTCACACGCTACGGCGTTATCGTAATCGAAGCTGAGGATGTAGACGAGGATCAGCTTATGGAGGATGCACTGGAAGCAGGTGCAGTTGACTTCATCACCGATGAAGAAGACATCTATGTGGTTCGTACAGAGCCCAACGATCTCGGTGCTGTACGTGACGACCTCGATGCCAAGGGCTACAAATTCGTTTCCGCAGAAGTAGAATACATCGCAAACACAGAAACTGCCCTTTCAGATCCCGACGATCTTAAGTGCATGGGTAAGCTTTTAGATATGCTCGAGGATAATGATGATGTACAGAATGTATGGCACAACCTTGAGAATGAGGATGACCTTCCCTGAGTTATCGGGAATGAATAATGAATAGTGAATAATGAATAGTGAATAATGAATAGTGAATAATGAATAGTGAATAATGAATA
>CALCHE010000004.1 GCA_937901145.1 uncultured Clostridia bacterium | reverse complement strand
TGCCCCACACGCCCCTCAAACGTGCGCGTCTGCCGATTCCGCCACTCTCGCATATATTAACTTTCCGCTCTCTCGAGCGCTTGTATACTATACCACTAAAGAACGGAAAAGTCAATAGTTTTTTGTAAGTTTTTTTACAAATTTTTCGCTTTATTTTATTGCCTCACTGTTATTGAGGATTGCTGTGCTGTAAAGGAACAGAACATCCTTGTTTTTAAAGTCAACCATACTGCAGGCATAGTCCACATTCATGTAGCGGATATCCAGAAGAGTCACCTTTTTATATCCTTCAGCCAGAAGAGGTGCTATGGCAGAAGAGAAGGAGTCGCGGAAAATGATCAGCTCTCTGTCTGTGTCCGCAGCAGGGTTTTCCACGGTTACCAGAGAAAGAGGTCCGGAAAGGAAGGTTTCATAGGGGTCTCTGCCTTCGATTCTGTCGGTGTCATAAACAGGAATGTCCTTACCGTTCTGTCCGTCATAGACTTTCATATTCTCTATGACAGGGCTCGTCAGATATGTGATGCTGTCCGCCTCGAGTCTGAGAGCTGCCTGTCCGTAGTAAACACCGTAAAAGGGCAGAGAAGAACTTACGGTAGTTCTGTCACCCGTGAGAGTTACACCAAGTCCATCAGCTAAGGTCTGTGCCGTATCCTCTATCCTGTCCTGTTTCCAGTGAGAGTCGGTTTTATAGTAGTCCTCGATGGAAAGGGTTGGAAAAATATCGATATATTCTGCGTAGGGCATAGCCTCTCTCATATCACTCACTAATTTTTCACTGTCGAAGTGGAGTACACCGGCTTCCTTGGCAAGAAAAACATTTTTATCTGGAATGATTGAAAGAAAGACCTTCGAATCCGTAAGATATTTGCTGTTGATGTAGCTGAATCTTGATGCGGCATAATCTACCGAGTCTTTATTATAAGGATAGTCCATAGAAGCAATGTATCCGTCGTGGACATAGATTTTATTGTTATCCTTCTGACCTAAAATATAGTAGCTGAAATATGCCTTGATGCTGCGGAAGGTGTCTCTGAAGGGGAAGTTATCCACTGCATATCCCTCGAAGGAGTCCATAAATCTGCCCGTTAAAAGAGATGACACCGAAACCTCGGGGAATGAGGCAAGCTCTCTTCTTTCGCTGTCTGAATATCCCTTTTTCGGAAGAAGGGTACACATAAGAAAGCCTGACAGGACTAAAGCACAGGCGAGAGTACATATTATAATATTAAATGTCTTTTTATTCATTTTATCAGAACCTGAAATATAAGAATGGATTGAACGAGCCGTCTACCAGATAAGCTGTGGAAAGAAGGAACACACCGATAATGAAAAGGGGAGTGAGGACATGTTTTGCTTTTTCGGTCAGTCTGTCCGTAAGCTTTTTCATAAGCGGAGTAGAACCTATGACAGCAACAATGATAATAACGGCATAGCTTTTGAGATAATAGAGGGTTTCGGCTGTAATAAGCGGTGCATCATTGAAGCCGAGCATCAGACTGAAATATGAGAGCATATCGCCCATATTTTCTCTGTTGAAGATAGTGAAGCTTATCAGTGTGATGAACACGACATATATATGGGAGAAGACACGGTGCTTTTCGAGTGCTTTGCCGTAAATAAGCTTTTCTGCAATAAGAATTACAGCATAGAATATACCCCATATAATATAGTTCCAGCCTGCACCGTGCCAGAAGCCTGTAAGAAACCATACCGCGAATATATTGAATATATGGCGGGAGGGAGAGACTCTGTTACCTCCGAGAGGGATATAGACGTAATCTCTGAACCAGGAGCCGAGGGAAATATGCCATCTTCTCCAGAATTCCGTGGCACTCTTTGAAATGAAGGGATAATTGAAGTTTTCCAGAAAATTGAAGCCGAGCATTCTGCCCAGACCTATAGCCATGTCACTGTAGCCCGAGAAATCGAAATAAATCTGAAGCGCTACCGCTACTGCGTTTACCCAGGCGAAAACAACCGATTTATCCGTAGCACCGTCGAAGGCGGTACAGAAGGAGCCAATGGTATTTGCGAGAAGAATTTTTTTACCGAGACCTACGGTGAATTTAACCACACCCGAGGCGAATTTTTCTGCGGTGTGAGTGCGGTTTTTCAGTTCGCGTTCTATATCGGTATATCTTACGATAGGTCCTGCTATAAGCTGAGGGAAAAGGGTGATATAGCAGGCTAAGTCTACGGGGTTTCTCTGTGCTTCGGTACCTCTGTAAACATCTACCTGATAGCTTAAAATCTGGAAGGTGTAAAAGCTGATGCCTATAGGCAGAACCACCTTCAGAAGCGGAAGTGAAAGACCTGTTACAGAATTGAAGGTGTTTATGAAAAAGTCGGCGTATTTGAAATATACTAAAAAGCCAATGGGAATTAAAAGGGACAGGCATAAAATGAGCCTGCCCTTTTTTGTGTTCCTGTACTTTTCAAGTATAAGTCCCGACACATAGCCTGTGGCTATGGAAATGAGCATTACCGCCGTCAGCTTGGGCTCGCCCCAGGCGTAAAAGATAAGACTCGACACTAAAAGGGTGAAGTTCTTAAATTTACGGGGAACGAGGAAGTAAATGAGAAATACTATCGGCAGAAAGTAATAAATGAAAGGGATACTTGAAAACAACATAGTCTTAACTTATGCTACTAAAGATCCTTCAGCTACAACCTCTGCACCTTCGATAGCTGCGAGAGCTGCTGTCTTGAAGCCTTCGAGGGGCTGCTGAGCGTATACAGCGATCATATATTCAGCGTCAACCTTGATGAGGGCGTAGCCGTCGGGCTGACCGCAGAACCACTGTCTTTCAGTGAGAGCTGTTTTGTAGCTTTCAGCGATAGCTGTCATATCTGCACCTTCAGCTACATGGAAAGCAACTGCTGTGAATACGTTGCCGTTCATAGCGTGCATAATGGAGGAAGCACCGTCAATATTTGCTGCTTCTGCTTCGGGGAAGCCGAATGTACCGACGAGAGACTCTGTGTCAGCAACATCGAGTGCGCCTGCGCCTGTGGAGTTTTCGTAATCAAAACCGCCTACAGTAGCGAATTTTTCATCTTCACCGAGGCCTTCGGTGTACTTTGCCCATACTGCATCGAGAACTGCTGTTGAATCAGCGAATTCGGAAGCAGCATTGTTGTCACCGCTGTCTGTGTTGCCGCCACATGCTGCGAAGAGCACGAGAACTACTGCTGCTGCGAGAAGGATTGCTGTTATTTTTTTCATTTTGGAAATCTCCATTCTTTTTTATTTTTCGGTTTATACCGAGAGGCATTATATCATATAAAAAGGGTGATTTCAAACCTTTTATTTAAAATTAATCTATTGTACATAATTTATATGTATACAGAACAAGTATTTGCGTTTAGCGCAGTAATTATTAAATAAAATGTTGACTTGCCGAAAAAACCGTGATATAATGAACCGAACAAACTCACAGGAGGTACATACCATGAAGCGTATCAAGACAATGGAAACAAAGAACCTTTGCTCTTCCGCAAAGAACGGTGGCTGCGGCGAATGCCAGACATCCTGCCAGTCTGCTTGCAAAACAAGTTGCGGTATTGCTAACCAGCAGTGTGAAAGCAAAAAATAAGATTTGATTTTTGAGATGTGCCGCCGATAAACTTCGGTGGCATTTTTCTGTGAAGGTATTTTCTGTGAAAAGGAAAGGAAGAAACAATATGATACATTCATATAAGCTCGGCGGTCTGAATATAGTTCTCGACATCTGCTCAGGCTCTGTTCATGCCGTGGACGAGGTAGCTTACGATATAATTAACCTTTACGAAAAGGAAAATAAAGAAACCATTATCTCTCTTATGCTCGAAAAGTACGGTGACAGAGAGGATGTGACGAGAGAAGAACTTGAACTCTGCTTCGATGATATCGAGGAGCTTAAAGCAGAAGGAAAGCTTTTCTCCGAGGACACCTTTGAGCCTATGGCGGGTGATCTTAAGAAAAAGAGCGCAGGCATCATAAAGGCTCTGTGTATGCACATCGCACACACCTGTAATCTTAACTGCTCCTACTGCTTCGCAAGTCAGGGTAAATATCACGGCGACAGAGCGATGATGAGCTTCGAGGTGGGTAAGCAGGCCTTCGATTTTCTTATCGCCAATTCGGGTACAAGAAGAAATTTAGAGGTTGACTTCTTCGGCGGCGAGCCTCTTATGAATTTCGATGTGGTAAAGGAGCTCGTAGCCTATGCACGAAGCATCGAAAAGGATCACGGTAAAAATTTCCGCTTCACTCTCACCACAAACGGTGTGCTTATCGATGACGATGTAATCGACTTCGCAAATAAGGAAATGAGCAATGTTGTTTTAAGTCTTGACGGCAGAAAGGAGGTACACGACCGCTTCCGTGTGGACTATAACGGAAAGGGAAGCTGGGAAAAGATAGTACCGAAATTTCAGAAGTTAGTCGAGGCACGCGAGGGTAAAAACTACTATATGCGAGGTACCTTTACCCACCACAACCCCGATTTCCTCGAGGATATAAAGGAGATGCTTTCTCTCGGCTTCAAAGAGCTTAGTATGGAGCCTGTGGTCTGCGCCGATGACGATCCCTCTGCTCTTACCGAGGAGGATCTTCCCGTAGTAATGAAGCAGTACGAGGAGCTGGCAGAGCTTATGCTTAAAAAGCACAGAGAAGGTGACGGATTTACCTTCTATCACTATATGATTGATCTGAAGGGCGGTCCCTGTATTTATAAGAGAATTTCAGGCTGTGGCTCAGGTACTGAGTATATGGCTGTTACTCCCTGGGGTGACCTTTATCCCTGCCATCAGTTCGTAGGTGA
>CALCHE010000003.1 GCA_937901145.1 uncultured Clostridia bacterium | reverse complement strand
TGCTCTGGTGATAATGTCAGCATCCCATTCAGAGGGACGGTTATTACCGAAAATAACGGCACTATCCACTCTCTGTGCAATGGCTTCGTTCACTCTGGGAGTTACTTCACCCATAATATCAAACTCTGCATCATCGAGGACAGCCTCAGGGATAGGTACGATTACAGCGAGCTCGGCAGCTGTAAGGTATACATTGTCCCAGGCCTGCTCACTGGTCTGCTTAAAGCCGGTGTCACCGTTTACCCAATAAGCCATGGGAAGCTGGTCAAGAACACGGATTCGTGTCTGCTTGCTTGTCATATTGGGAAGCTTTCTCGCCAGAGACATAAATGCAGATTTTCTGGGAACATCCTGAAAAATCTGAGGTACTACCTGTTCACGAATGAGAGCTTCCGCTTTTTCTCTTGAAATAATAGAATTAGTAGGCATTAATTATCAATCCTTTCCGAATAATGATCTCAAAGCTTCGTTAGCTTTGGTGTTTGTGTCGTTTGTATTTTTGTCAGGTCCCGTGGTGTAGGACACTACCTTCGGTGCGCCCTCATCCTCAAAAAGATATGCCTTATCCTTTTTGACCTGTTCGAATGCGGACTTGATGTCCTCATTTCTGTTTTTGCTTCCCCTGAGTGCTTCCACATCAAGGAAGGGTAACACAGCCTTAAGGTCTTTAGCCTTAAATTCCTGCGCCACAGAGCCTACAAGGTCGTTAAAATCTCTTTCGTCCATCTTTCTGTCGAAATTGAGTTTTTCGTTTGCAAGGTCCTGTGTAAGAGTTGCCACTTTGTTTCTGAGTTCGTTGACGTCCACGCCCTCAAAATCTTTAAGCGACTGTGTAGCCTTATCGAGCTGAGCTTTATAGTCATCTCTTGCATCTCTGACCTTTTTATGTTCTGCCACTGTTTTATAATTTTCAGCGAAGGCAGTATCAAAGGCCGCTTTTTTGTCCTCGGGAATAGAGACACCTATATTCTCGAGGAGTGTGTAAATGTTTTTCATAGCTTTCGTTCCTTTCTACATTAATTTTTAACCGCTTTGTCTGCGGTCGGTTAAAGCTACTGTCGGATAACCTCCGACGGGGTAATTTTGGATATGAAAAAAGCACCCGTTAAGGTGCTTAAATCAACAGTTATGGAGTTTTTTTTAATAAGAAAACCGCCCGAAACGGTCGGTTTACATAATTATTATTTTTGATGTTGTTCCCAAAGTTTAAAACTTTCTTTTGCTCGTTCGGGAGCATCTTCTTTTACACGAAACAAATGCTTTTCTGTAGGATCTTCTTCGTACCATTCTTCGTTAGAAAACCAATACATTAATTCAGTATTTGTAGTCATTAAAAATCGCTCCTTTCTTTTATTATTTTAACACATTCTTTATAATATTTCAATGCAAAACCATTATTTACACCTGAATAAATAGCAGAAAACACTTCAGAAATTATTTCTAAACCTTTTTCTTGTTCAGCAGAATAAGTTGATAGATTGTTTTTTACATATTTTATTACTTCTTTCGGCCTCATATCTAATACTTTTTGTGCTGTTTTCATTGGAGATATAAGGTATGACTTACCCACAACATGACCTAATTCATGACGAATAATTGATCTATAATCCGTACCCTTTACAAACCAATTATCCTGCTCCCTTTTCTTATAATCTTCTGCCAAAAGTTTTTTATCTCTAAAAGCATAGTTATTAATATATACTTTATTTCGACCTTTTGTTTCAGCATAATCATCATCAGCCATATTAAAGGCATTATGTATCTGTAGTTTTGTTTTGTCTTCTTTCAGTTTTGGAAAATCCTTTATAATAACTTCTGCATCATCAATCATTTCGTGAATTAGCTGAACATCCCCATCAAAATTCTTAAAACTTACAAGTTTTATTCCTTTTTCTTCAGCATGCTTAAGTAAACCAACATATTCTTCATCGGTTATTCTTTTTCCGATTTTACTCCAAGTTGCACCGTTATAAGACCTGTGTTTAGCCATCTTCTCTGTCGAGAGTTTCCACTTACCCTGCCCTATATTCCCCAGACCGTCAACAGTAACTCGCTGTCTCTGCTCGGGAAGTTCCATAGCCTCGGAAAAGCGTTTATATTTCTGGCTTGTTACCCTGTAACGGCACCGAGCGGCTATAATATCATCCTCATCGGCATTGCCGACCTTAAGCAGGTGTATCTGCTGCCGCTGTGCCCTCATAGTGGTTTCGAGCTTTCTCTGCAGCTGTAAAGCTTCATACTTGGTGTATTTCTTACCGTTGTACTCCACAGGAACATTCTCTTTTCTGTTCATTTCCTCCAGTTCCTCGGCTGTATAGGTAGGAACAGATATACCGGGAATAACAGGAAAATAATCGTGACGGCAGTTGGCACCGTGCAGACCTGTCACCGTTCCGAGACCGCATACAGAAATAAGCTCCTCACGGGTGTACCATTTGCCCTGCCACTCCTGATGAGACGGTCTCGCCCCACCGTGCCAGGTAACCTCAAAGGTGTCTGTGTGCAGTTTTTCGGCGTTCATCTCGTTTATCTTGCCCGTAACCTGTGCAAAGCCTGTCATTACCGCTCTTCGTGCGGCTACATCGACACGGTTACTCCACCCGGAGGCATAATCGACAGTGCGCAGACCGCTTTTCGTCATTTCGCTTACAGCCTTCTTTATAGCCGTATTATAATCAAAGACACCGTTTGCAATACCGTTAATGGCACTGTCAAGGATGTCCTGATAATATTCTGCTACAGGCTTAAATGAAAGACTTCCGTCGGGATTTCTCACGGCAAAGCCGAGAGACTGTGAGATGTTTCTCATTTCCTCGGCAGTCTGCTTTCCCACAGCTGCTATCAACTGCTGAAGAACGGCATTCTCTTCGAAGGGAATAGCCTTTATACCTGCTTTTTTATAGATTTCATCATTACGCGCATATCCGCTCTCTGCGGCTTCACGGAAAAGCTCCTCGATTTCCTTATCGGACATCTTAAGGTAATGCTTTATTGACTTTTCTATGTCCTCTCTCAGCATTCCCATTTCGATAAGTCGGTTGATCTGCCAGTCTGCCGCACGGGTGATTTCACCGTTAATGCTTATACGACGGATTATATCCGTCATTACATCCTTTTCAAGCTGTCTCATCTGACTGTCGAAAGATATAGAGATAGCTTCAAGCTCATTTGAAGTGTACATTATTCGATCACATCCGCAGCTTCAGGAAGGTTTTTAAGAGCTTCTTCGATAGTTTCATCTCTGTACTTTGCTCTGTACTCTTCGGGTCTTAAGGTACCGTTAGCGAGGTCCTTTCTGTCATTTTCCCGCTCTGCATTCGGATCCGCGAGAATACTGTCGCCCCACTGGAAGCTCATCTCGTATTTACCGTCGGGAGCAAGATTATAGATTCTCGCCCAGAAATACGCTGCCTCACACCAATCTGACAAAGCATTCTGAAGTGCTGTCTGTGTTTCCGAAATGAAGGTATAAGCTCTCTGCTTGCTTGCTATTACCTCTGCGGCAGTTTTATCCACATTCTGAGGATCAGAAAGAGTGCCGTATGCGAGAGAACAGTCAAATTCGATAAGCCTTAACTGATTATTCCAGCCCTCATAGAGTTCCTTTGAACGGATCTGAGGAGAAAAGACATCTAACAGCGGCTTTTCCGTCGCACCGGTATTATATTCAAATGGTCTGTATAGTCTTTCTCTGCCCTGTGGTGCTTCATATTTCCCCTGCTCTTTATTGAATTTAAGCAGTGACTGAGCGATATGTACAGCCACCTCTGTGGACTCATATTCCCAGTTTATAGAACCGTATCTTCTGTCCGCTTCCCTTATATGCTCCACCGCACGGGAAAAAACAGACACACCTAAAGGTGAATCACAGTCTATCTGATTTGCCATAGGACAGCTGAATAATCCGAAAGGAAGATGCGAAATACCCGACATCGTAGCGGAAGGATAAATTTCAGCCCATTCAGCTACCTCTGAAAGATCAGTCTCACTGCCAAGCATTCCGTCATTCGTACTTTTAAAGACACGGTTTTCTATGGTGAAAGTATTAACTCCGCTTAAAGTATGTATTTCGAGAAGTGTATAAATATATTTTCCCTTTCTGATCTGCTCGGTAAATACGCATTTCGAAAGCTTTCCGCTACCGTCAAAGCTTACAGGAAAAAATCTTCCCGCCTGTATAAACTGTGTTCTTATTCCTCCCGGTACAGGAACGGGTTTAATTACCAGACTTCCTTTAGCAAGTCCGTACTCGGTATATTTTCTTAAAACAGGGAAAACACTCTCTTTATATATTTTATTGAGAAAATCAGCCATAGCAGAGCCTTTTATTTCACTTTTAAGCTCAAGTGTAACCAGTTTAGAATGTTCAAAGGATATAGCAGACGATAAATTCGCGCTTTCTACATTTTTACTAAGCCAAGGTGCACGATTTTCATACATCGCACCCCAAAGCTCTATATGAGAAATCATCGAATCATTAATCAGAAATATGTTTTCTCCGCTATCATTAAGCACCTTGATTATAGCGGAATACATCGCTGTGTAGTTCATTTTTCATCACCTCATCATTCATATTTTATAAATCGGGTTATTTCTCTCTCAAAGGTATATTCAAATGCATCGAGAGTATCTATGTCACTTGTACCGTCGTCCAGGCGCACATCTTCGGTAAGGGTTTTAGGATCCCATACAGCTGTGGTCAGAGCCTTAACCAGACTTTCACAGCCATACTCCATATAATAAAAGCGGCGCTGTGCCATAAGACGGCATGTACATCTGATTCTGTCATTTATCTCCGTCTTCAGTGCATTTTCTATTCTCAGCCAGCCTAAGCCTTTCTTTCTTGCCGTGGAGCGTAAACCAAGAATAAGAGTCTGCTCTGCGCTATCACAATAAACCACATCAGGCGTACCGTATACAGCAATAACACGGTATACAAACTCGCAAAAGAGTTCTCCGAGCTTGTCCGGGTCAATCTCAATCTGCTTTCCGTTCTCGCTACAAAGACAACGCTCTGACATAAGTGCAAAAAGATTATTATAGCTTCTGTCAGTTCCTGTAGCAACAAAAGTATGCGCCGAACTGCTTCCACCGAAGTCTACTCCGATTGCTATACGGGAAAGATGCGGTACATTTTTCATACACATCGTCTTTTGCGATGAACAATCATCAGCGAAACGTTTATATATAAGACCTTCAGCAATAGTCCAATGACCTAAAATAAAACGGTCAAAATAAACGGTTCCTCTGTATTCGTTCTCCAGACTTTCCACAAAATCAGGGGAAAGGAAAGGATTATCGTATATAGAATACTCCTGTACATATCTGTCAACTGCGTTGTCATCATACAGAAAGCTATAAAACCAATGGTTAGGATTATCAGGGTTACAGGTACCGTCAAAGCAGCTGTAGGACTTGTCAAGACGGCTTTTGAGCATATTGAAAACATCTTTATGCCATGTTACTACTTCATCACCGTAGCAATATTTTATTGACGAACCTCGGATTACATCTACACGAGATATTTTTTCCGCACCTAAGCAGTAAACCTTTTCCCCGAACATATAGGCTGTATTATCGCTTTTTATATCCGACACCAGAGCTGTACCCCATATTCTTTGTAAAGGCTCAATAATATTTCTCTGTAGTGTACCTTTGGTATGACCGAGAATAACAATAAGTCCTTCCTTGCCTGCTACTGCTCTGATGCGCTTCGGTATCACGAAATAATCCATATATGTCTTGCCGCTTCTCGTAGCACCTGTTTTGACATTCCATCGGTGAGTTGCGTTCATAAAATATTCTTTTTGCTTCGAACTAAAAGCCACTTTCTATACCTCCGAGAACAGAATCAAGTCGCTCGAGAACCTTCTTTTCCGAATCAGCTTTATCATCCTTAAACATACCGAGATGCTTACCTATCATTTCGAGTGCATTAAGAGCGCCCTTGCTGTCAAAGGTGTACTCTCCCGAATTAACCTTACGCTTTTCTTCATAATCCCATATCATAACAGGTTCCGCCTGCATACAGCGCTTATAAACCTCTAACCACTGCATAACTACCCAATCAGCAGAAAGACACAACCTTTTCGCCTGTTCAGCCTGTAGCTCGCGCACGCGCGCGAGGAGGTCAAGTTTAGTCAAGTTTTGCTGTCCTATCTGTTTTGCGGTTTTTTCACTGTAACCGGCTCTTATGGCTGCCTGTGCAGCGTTGTAATCAATAATATATTCACGGCAGAATTTTTCTTGCCTGTCTGTTAACTTAGTGTTTTTCTCATTTGCCATTTCACCACCTGCCGAGTGTTTATGATGATAAAAAGATAACGCAAAAACCGCCCTTTCGGACGGCTTTGCAGTAGGAATATAAATATTGGAGGA
>CALCHE010000002.1 GCA_937901145.1 uncultured Clostridia bacterium | reverse complement strand
CGAAGTCAGCACAAACCTTTTCTACTTCGTTTGCTACCTTGAAAGCATCGTCGTAATCTGTACCGAGACAAACTGCACCGTGATGCTTCATAATAACTGCCTTGGAGCTGGAACGCTCGAGAGCGCCTACTACACCCTTACGGAGCTTACCTGTACCGGGGAGGCCGTAGGAAGCTACAGGAATATTATCACCGATGAGCTCTTTGCTGTAGCCTTCGATGTTATTGATATCACAGCCGAGAGCAGATACTACAGAAGCATTTGCCTGGTGAGTGTGAATAACGAAGTTGATGTCAGGGCGATGAAGATAGCACTGAGCGTGAATACCCTTTTCACTGGAGGGTTTGATGTCGCCGTCATAGGAAAGATCTTCCATCTGAACGAGAACGATATCATCGGGAGTAAGACTTTCGTAAGCCTTACCGCTGGGAGTGATAACGAACTGCTTATCGTCGATACGGCAGCTTACGTTACCCCATGTACGGGCAATAAGGCCTGTGGAAACAAGCTGTTTACCTGCTTCAACAACTATTTCTTTTGCTTTTAAGATGTCCATTATAAGCACCTCTTTTTTTCATTAGATAAAGGTTAAACAGGGCAGGCAAAAGCCTGCCCCTCTAAATCAGTTTCAATTATTCGCCTACACAAGCGATGTTTGAGAGTACCTTGTCGAAACGAACGAGAGCATCGTCGATCATTTCTTCTGTGTATGCAGCTGATGTGTAAAGTCTGGAACCTGCGAGAGTTACAAGACCTTCAGCCATATAAGCAGCACCCATGTGAGTCATTGCGGTCTTACGAGCGCTTGTCTCTTTAAGTACTGTGGGAATGCCCCAGGGCTTAGCCCAGTCGATTGAGAAGTGCATTGTACCAACAGTTTCAAGATGGCAAACTGAACCCTGGTTGAATGCTACGAAGGGAAGGTTGTACTTATCGATAATTTGGTTGAGACCTGCAGTGATTCTGTCACCCATAAGGCCGGCCTTCTGGCAAGCGTTCTGCTTGTCGATTTCTTCAAGTGTGTAATAACCTGCTACGCATGAGAGAGGAGTAGCAGCCATAGTACCGCCGCAGAATGCCTTCTTAATCTTCATACCGCTGGCATCAAGACCTGCACCCATGTACTGCATATACTGCTTCTTACCGCCAATACCGCCTGCACCGGGATAACCGCCGGCGATAACCTTACCGAAGATAGTGAGGTCGGGTTCTACACCGTAGTAGCCCTGAGCACCTGACATACCGATACGGAAGCCTGTAACAACCTCATCGAAGATAAGGAGTGCGCCATACTTACGGCAAAGTCTTTCAACACCCTTGTTGAAATCTTTATCGAGAGGACGGGTACCGCTTTCGGGACCGATGGGCTCCATAAATACAGCTGCAGTACCGCCGCAAAGCTGATTTCTGCGAAGCTTTCTTTCGAGGTCATTGAGGTCACCGGGGAAGAATTCCTGTGTATCTCTCATAAGACGGATGGGAACACCACTTGCCTGAGTAAACTTAGAGCCGGGAACACGGATACCGTAACCGAGCTGATCGGACCAACCGTGGTATGCGCCACCCATTTTAAGGATGTACTTTTTCTTTGTAGCAAGTCTTGCAACACGGCAGGCTACCATACATGCTTCAGTACCTGAACCGAGCATGCGGAACATATCTACTGTGGGCATAGAGTCTGCAATTTTCTTTGCAAGCTTATATTCGAATTCGTGGAAAAGACCTGTGGAGGGACCGCAGGTATTGAGAAGGTCGATAACCTGATCACGGACAATCTTCGGGTTGGAGCCTAATACTGTGGGGCCGCCTGCCTGAAGGAAGTCATAGTATTCGTTGCCGTCGATATCGTAAAGCTTTGCACCGTCAGCCTTTGTGAAAACGAGGGGGAACGGATAGTTAAAAGCAAGGTTGTGCTGAACGCCGCCGGGGATGATCTGCTTTGCTTCTGCGATCATTTCCTTTGACTTCTGGCACTTTGCTTCGAAGTAGTTTTCTTCATAAGCCTTAAGCACATCAGGCTTAATAGAGTGAATAGGCAGTGCAATAAGCTTATCGAGTTTGTCACAAACAGCTTTTGCATCAGGGTAATTTGAAATTGCAAATCTTGTGTCCATCTTAACATCTCCTATGTAAAAAATAATTTGGGTGAGCCGTCGCTCACTTTGTTTCCCTAATATTATACAATATTTTGAAGAAACTGTCAACTGTATTATATACCCAAATAAAATCTCTTTTTTTGTATAATTTGAAAAACAGAAGTTAATCCTTTATGAATTATTTTTTAGTTATGTGTTTTTAATACATGTTTATTGCTAAATATTAACTTTTTTTAATTTTGCGTTTCATTAATTGACAAACCGTAATAATTTTGTTATCATTAACACGAGTAAAATATAAGGAGGTGCAACAATGGACGCATTCTACAACGTACTCGACACCATTAAGGAAATCCTTGCAGCATTCAAAAAATTCTTCGAAGATGTAATAGCAATGTTCAAAACAGAAGACGCTGAATAAGAAAATATTCTTATCTTACAGAACTGCCTGAGGGCAGTTCTGTTTTTTATACGAAAAAGTACTGCACTTCAGAAGAAATGCAGTACTTGATTTTTTTATTAAACTTATGCCTTTTTAGCTGTTACCTTTTTGATTACAAAGAGAGTAGCAACCATTAATACAGCACCGATGGGAAGAGCCACATACCACTGAGGAACGAAGCCTGCGATAACATAAGTTACGAAGGATACGCCTGCTACGGTAAGAGCGTAGGGAAGCTGTGTAGAAACGTGATTGAGGTGGTCACACTGACCGCCTGCGGAAGCCATGATAGTGGTGTCGGAAATGGGTGAGCAGTGGTCGCCGCACACAGCACCTGCCATACAAGCAGAAATGGAAACTATCATAAGAGGATTGCCTGCTTCGAATACGCTGAGAACGATGGGGATGAGAATACCGAAGGTACCCCATGATGTACCTGTAGCGAAGGAAAGACCTACAGCGATAATAAAGATAATAGCGGGAAGAAGTGCCTGAAGTGCACCTGCACTGCCTTCTACGAGCTGTGAAATGTAAATCTTAGCGCCGAGAGAATCGGTCATAGCCTTAAGAGTCCATGCACAGGTAAGAATAAGAATAGCAGGAACCATTGCCTTAAAGCCTTCGGGAAGAGATGCCATAGCATCCTTGAAGGAGATAACTCGTCTGATAAGAAGGTAAGCCACTGCGAATACGATTGCTACAGCAGAGCCGAGAACAAGACCTACGGAAGCATCGGAATTAGAGAATGCTTCGATGAAGCCTGTGCCGGTAAAGAATCCACCGGAGTAAATCATACCGATAACACAGCAGATAATGAGAACAACAACAGGAAGAATAAGATCGATAACCTTGCCCTTGGGATTAACCGCTGTTTCGTCAGCCTCAACCTTTGTACCGCTGGTGAAAAGATCGCCCTTTTCCATAGCATTTCTTTCATGAAGCTTCATAGGACCGAAATCAAACTTTGCGACGGCAATAACTACCATCATAATAATAGTAAAGATAGCGTAGAAGTTATAGGGAATAGCCTGAACGAAAAGGCTCATACCGCTGTCTGCACCTGCACCTCTGGCGAAACCTGCAACTGCTGCAGCCCAGGATGAGATAGGAGCAATAATACAGACGGGAGCAGCTGTAGCATCGATAACATAAGCGAGTTTAGCACGTGATATCTTCTGTTCATCAGCTACAGGTCTCATAACCGAACCTACTGTAAGACAGTTGAAATAGTCGTCGATGAAGATAAGACAGCCGAGAAGGATAGTAGCAAGCTGTGCACCTACTCTTGATTTGATGTGCTTGGAAGCCCAGCGGCCGAATGCGGCTGAACCACCAGCCTTGTTCATCATGGAAACGAGAGCACCGAGAAGAACGAGGAAGATGATGATACCCATATTGTAGGAATCGGAAAGAGAAGCTACGAAGCCATCGAAAAGAACATGGTTGATGGCTGTTTCGAAGTTACCGCCTGCGTAAATGAATCCACCCACTACGATACCGATGATAAGAGAAGAGTAAACTTCCTTTGTGATGAGTGCAAGAACGATAGCGATGATAGGAGCTGCGAGAGCTGCAACGGTGGCATAAGAGCCAATGCTTTCTCTTACCTTGGCGAGAGCGGTTTCAATGTGAGCTTTAAAGCCGGGGTCGTTGGTAAGATTGTCGGCATAAGAGTCCACATAAGCTGCGGCTGACTCACCGTCTGTAAGGTCATAATCTGTAACCTCTCCGTCGATGTCAACAGAGAAAGCTGTTTCTGCATCTGCACCGATGGTGAGAACTGCAGCTTCACCTTCGACTGCATCTGCTTCTGTGGCAAAAACAGCGCTTGTCATGGGGATAGCAAGAGCAAAAATCACCATAAAGGCCAGAAGAATTTTTGCTATGCTTTTCTTTGAGTTTTGCATTTTTTTATCTCCTTTATTTTTTAATTAAAAGAGGTCTCACACAGAGACCTCAGACATACAAAAAAGCGAAATGTCCGATAGCTCTCCGCGATGCGACAGTTGACATAATATTATTATGCCACCCAGCAGACATCCTCTCAAACAGATATCCGCTTCGGCACAAAGCCCTTTCCTTTTCCGTAACCGATCTTTGAGAATCTCAGGAAAAATACTGATGCTTTATGCACCTCTATCTTATGAATAACATTATACTACCTTTTTTAGAAAAATCAATACTTTAGCACAAAAAAGTGGTAACACATAAAAATCTCTTTTCAGTACAAAGCAACAGAGGCGCCCCACAGGACACCTCCGCTCTTCATATTATATATTTTCTCATTTTAAAAGCAGCCAAATCTGCTATAAGTTCTCTTAGTCAACGTGTTATATTCTACCACCCCGTGCCACAGTTTTCAATATCCAAACTCGCCAAAGAATTCTTTGTTTTTTTGTATCTTTTAACCCTTACATCGTACATCTTGCCCATAATAGTAAAATAGTTTTATGCAAAACATACAACAATGTCCTTTTCTGACAAACAAGGAGCATCAGTTTCTTCAAATAAAGAGAAATAAAACCTCATAAATAGTGGAAAAATAAAAAACAATGTGCTATAATATAAAAGTTAAGGCAATATCTGCCAATTATAAATGTATATTAATTTTCTTAAAGAGGTGCAAAAAATGAGTTTCAAAGAATTAATCATCAATGCAGGTTCTTCTTCATTAAAGTATCAGGTTTTCGAAATGCCCGAAGCTAAGGTTCTCGCCAAAGGTATCTTCGAGCAGATCGGCACAGCCTGTACCTTCACACACAAAATCGACAAAAACGGCGAAGAAGTTAAGGTTCTCGACAAAAAGCCTGTAGAAGCAAAGGACCATCACGACGCTATCACCATTCTTCTCGAAACACTTACCGATAGCGAAAACGGTGTTCTCGAGTCAATGAATGACATCTCCGCAGTCGGTCACCGTGTTCTCCACGGTGGCGAAGAGTTCAGCGGAAGCGTAGTAGTTACAGAAGATGTCAAGGCCGCTATCAGAAAGTGCATTCCCCTCGGTCCTCTCCATAACCCTGCTAACCTTATGGGTATCGAGGTCTGCGAGGAAATCATGAAGGGTATTCCTCAGGTTGCAGTGTTTGACACCGCTTTCCATCAGACCATTCCCGATTATGCATATATGTATGCTCTCCCCTACAAATACTATCTCAAGCACGGTATCAGACGTTACGGCTTCCACGGCACAAGCCACAGATATGTTTCTGCCCGTACCGCTGATTTCCTTATGAAGAAATATCCCGGCAAATACAATGCTGACGAGCTCAAGGTAATCACCTGTCATCTCGGTAACGGTTCATCCATCTCTGCTATCAAGGGCGGCAAATGCTTCGACACCACAATGGGTCTTACTCCCCTCGAAGGTATTATGATGGGTACACGCTCAGGCTCCATCGATCCCGCTATCATCGCTGTTCTCTGCGAAAGAGAAAACCTCACCGCTAAGGAAGTAGACAATATCCTCAACAAAAAGTCCGGTATGCTCGGTCTCACAGCAGAATACGACGAAAACTGGAACGAAATCGAAGGCTCCGCTACCAGCGATAACAGAACCATCGAAGGCCGTTCAAAGAGCGGTGACAAGAGAGCTCAGCTCGTTGAAGCAATGCTCTGTCATCAGCTACTTAAGTACATCGGCGGCTTTGCTGCTGCTATGGGCGGTGTGGATGCAGTAGTATTCACAGGCGGTATCGGTGAAAACAATCCCCACTACCGTACATGGGTAGCTGAAAAGCTCGGCTTTATGGGTACCACCATCTGCGAAAAAGCAAACAGCGTAAGAGGCGAAGAAATCGAAATTTCCACAGACGACTCCGCTCTCAAGCTTCTCGTTATCCCCACCGATGAAGAGCTTCTCATCGCACAGGATACCTACGAATTATCCAAATAATCATCCCATAAAAAGTTATCTCCTCCGTTTTGATACGGAGGAGATTTTCTTTTATATCACTTTTGTCTTTGCTTTAGAACAGCTTTTAAAGGTATTCTTTGAAAGCTTTGCCTTACCTTTTTTATAGGTGATACCGTACTTTGCTTTCTTGACAGTGTTCTTTGATACGGTAGCCTTGGTTTTTGCCTTGGCGATGTAAATGCCTGTGTTATCGCACTGATTTATGGCGTTGCCTGTTATCTTTTTAATTTTACAGGAGGCGCTGTTTATACGGATACCGTATCTGCTTTTCACCTTAAGCTTTTTACTGTCCTTTTTTGCCTTACCGTTTATCTTATTGCTGGTGATATTGGTAACGGTGGCTTTATCGTTTACACCGATACCGTCCGCACTCTTTGATACCAGGTCAATTGTATTTTTGGTAATCGTAGTGACAGAAGCTGTCTTGTTAAGATAAATACCGGTGTTCTTTCCTCCGCAGATATAGTTTGAGGAGATAGTCTTCACCTTGGCTTTTCCTGTCAGATAAATGCTGTATTTTTTACAGGAATAGATGCTGTTTGAGGTGATGCTGTTTGCCTGACCCTCATTAATGTCGATTCCGTACCCTGAACAGCTTTTTATTTTATTTGATTTAATATTGACAGCAGTACAGCCCTTAAGAATATATATACCGTTACTTTTTGTGTTGCTGATATTGTTTGAGAGAACAGATGCCTTCTTTGTGTTCTGCAGCTTGATTCCGAAAGATTTGGCACCACTGAAGGTATTCTTTTCGAAATAAAGCTCAGAGTTTTTATCACCTGTCACGCAGGAATGAATCGCAGCTTTTTTGTCCGTAACGGTATTTCCGTTAAAGTAAACCTTTTCGCTGTTTTCTACCTTGATTCCGTAAACAGTGTTATCTATTTTTCCGCTGTAATTAAAGGTAACCTTATTATTCTTTATGCTGACATTACTGCTTTTTCCGTAAGCAGAGCCTTTGACACCGTTCAGATGAATAGCATTGAGACTCGTCTTAGTTACCGCTCCCGAAACAGTATTATTCTCTACTCTTACACCTGAAATACGGCAATCCGCAGAGAAAACCTTTCCGTTTTTATCCTTGAAATTTTTGATATTTGCACCGATAAGTCTTATGCCGAAGGCAGAAGCATCGGCGCCGTTACTCTTAAGTGTTATCTTGTTACCGCTGATAACTGTATTCACATCGTTTCTCACCTGTGTACCGCTTAAGGGTGCATAGTAATTTGAAAGATTAGTATTAGTAACCGTACCGCAGCTGATACCGCTTCCGCAGTCCGTTATAACATTGTCGGAAATAGTGCTGTTGATGTAGTTGACTACTCTTATAGCATAGCTTTCGATATTTTTAAAGGTGTTATTCTTAAACACCATATTATCGAAATAGTAGCCTGCTATACCTGAATGTGTACCGAGACCGCGCGGAACATTTTCGAAGGTACATCCTGTGATGCTTACATTCTTCGTCGGTGTGCCGTCATAGGCAGGATAGGTGAAATATCCTTCCTTGAGAATATCTATCTGCACAGCTTCACAGTTGAATCCGTCCAGACTTCCCGTGATTTTCATATCACGGAACTGACAGGAGGAAATGCGCGCATTTTCACAGGCGGCAAAGGTAAGAAGATGCTGAACATCGGTAGTATTTTTAAAGGTAACTCCGTTTATTTCCACATTCGATGCGTGAGCAAAACGCACCAGAGAGCTTCCACCGATATTCTGTGCATCAAAGGTGCCGTTTTTTATTGTGATATTTCTGTATCCGTCATATCCGTAAACCACATCGCTCGAAACTCCGAAGCGTATCATAGATCCGCAGCCCTCAGCTCTCACTATCAGAGAGCCTGAAAGGTCAAAAATCGTATTACTGTAAAGATTAAGAGACTGCTGCAGACCGTACTTACCCTGAGGGAGCTTTACGGTGTGAATATCCGTGGGTGAAGCATTATCCCTGACATAGCGCAGAGCTTTCTGGATGGTATCTCTTGCGTCAAGAGAAGTGTTATTTGTCACGATTTCATAGGTTGCCACGGTTTCTCCTGCGGAGTTTATAACGGTTATATTCCCTAATGCATCCTCTGCCGAAGCGAAGACAGCAAGAGAAACAATCATTATAACCGTCAGAAATAAGGCTGATAATGTTTTCTTCATTTTCATTACTCCTTTCTTTTTATGGCTTAATTTTACCATAATGTATATTTTTATGTCAACAGAGAAAAAGAGAAGAAAATTTTAAAAATTTCTGCAGTGACACTTGGAGTACATACCGCCTCTGTATTATAATGATGAAAGGAGATGATAACAATGCTCAAAATACTCGTCTGTGATGACGAAATTAAAATCCGCACCACCCTTTATGATTATTTTACCGCTAAAG
>CALCHE010000001.1 GCA_937901145.1 uncultured Clostridia bacterium | reverse complement strand
TGCTTCTTCAATGGGCCGTACAATTATCGGAGATAATATCCCTTGCTCTTTTATGCTTTCTGTGAGTAGTGCCATCTCCTCATTGTCTAAAACCTTGTAGGGGTGTCCCTCAAATGAATGAATTTTTTCTGTCGGTATATTTACCGGTGCCTTTAATTTTTTACTTGCCATTTTTAATAGCCTCCTTTTTAAATTTTCTTATTTGCTTTTTTAACTTATTGTCATAGTGTACATAGTGCATACGGTGTAAGCTTCTGTCTGTTTCGTACATCATTTCCTTTACGGCTTCAAGTTCTTCACCTATCGGTGTATTCTTTAAATCATATTTCAGACAAAGATTTCCGATTATAGAGCCGACCTTCCTAAATACCACAAGAAACTTTATGGCATCTTGGGTTGGTTTCTCTTGTATCGGGCAGCCTGCGATAATGTACCGCAGAAGTGCTTCTTTCGGGAAGAAGCTTCTTTTCACATAATCCTGTATTTTTTCGTAGTCCTCATTAGTTATGCGTACCGCTATTCGGTTGCTTCTTGTTCGCATTGTTTCATCTCCTTTTCAATTTCAGGTATCAGTTTTTCAATGTCCCTTAATGCTTCCCGTAGCATCGGAACATCAAAAACTACTTTGTGCCACAGTCGGTCTGCGACGCTTTCCACTCGGTCAAGAATTGGGTTTAATGTTTGAATAAAAGATGTGTAGCTCATTATCGGTGTGGGTTTCATTTTACTTTCTCTGATTTGTTTTCGTACAAATTCTGACCGTGTTAACCTTAACGATGCGGCATCCGAATCAAGCTCTTTTAATTCTTCATCGTCAAGGTAACAGTACAAGGTTTTTGTTAATTTCATTTCTATCCTCCTTTCATCGGGTGTTAGGGGTGCGGGTCTCCGGTGGAGACCTTTGAATGCATTTTGCATTCAAAAGCACCGACCGAGCCGGCAGGCGAGAAGTCCTTAACAAGCGGATTTGTATGCACAAATCCAGTGCTTGCTAAGACTAATGCCATCTTTTCTGTGTTTAAAATTTCCCTTCACCTATATACGACATAAGCGCATACAAAATGTTCCAAGGAGTTCAAAAAAGATAAAAAATATTTTTGGGGTATAAAAAAACACCTGCTACTTTTTAAGTAACAAGTGTGTGTAAAAAATTTTGTATTTCCTTGATTATTTCGATTTGCAGATATGAAAATTTGGGAATTATTGAATTTGAAAAAATCTTATGATAATATTTAAATTAGAAAGTCAGGTGGTAAACGAATAAGCATAAGGAGGATATATAATGAAATTTCTTGATAATAGTGACAAGCATTTATCGTCAATCTTACCGAATATTATTTCCGAGAAGCTTAACAAGAAGCTTGAGAGTTTCAAATTCATTGGTGGTGGCAGTTATGGAAGAGTTTATAAGACTCTTCTTTCTGACGGTGAAATTATTGCCGTTAAAGGCTACAAGCTTCAGGAAATGCAACACGAAGAAGCTCAGCAACTTAAATTCTTGTCCGAGCATACAAGTGTTAAAATGCCTGAAGTGATTTTTACATATGAAGATGATGATACCGCAATTTTGGCAATGAGCTTTGTTGAGGGCCAGAATGTATTGAATCCTTTGTTTTTGTTAAAGAGTAAAAGTCAGAAGCAGAGGTTTGCTGATGAGGTTATTTCAGGTATGCTTGAATGGCACAGTGTTACAAATGACAAATTTGGTTCTTTATCTAATCCTGTTTATGATAGTTGGTATGAGTATTATAAAACAGAAAGGCAGGAGCCGTGGCTCAAAGCGTTGAAAGAATTATCAGATAACGAAAAATTCAGTAAGAAAAAAATGAAACTGCTTTTTGAAGCAACAGAGATTTTCAACAATCTACCTCAAGAAAATACAAAGCCTGTACTTATCCACGCAGACCTTAATATAATGAATATAATGGCTGACCCTAAAACTTTGAAACTTATTGCTTTCATAGATCCCTGCGGCAGCATATGGGCAGACAGAGAATACGATTTGTTTCAGCTTCGTAATATGTGGGGAGATGCTTACGGATTGTATGAAACATATAAAAGAAAATGCGAAACATCTGAATTTACTGATTTCAGAGTAGCTTATTACGGTGCTATGCTCGAAGCATCAATGAGACTTAAAGGCGGTCATATTGTACCCCTTTGGGAAGACTTGAATTTTGCCCGACTGAAAAAAGAAATTAAAAAGCTAAAAGAAAAGATGTGATTTGATGAATATAGGCGAACTTGTAACGGTTAAAACAATAGAGCGTAAAAATGCTCTTGATGAAAAACCAACACCTTACAGTGCTGAAATAAGACTGCTTTCTTGTATTCAGCAAGGTGATGTCGAATCACTGATAACTCAGATTAAAAATTTAGATTCTCTCATTATTATGGGTAGAATGTCTGATGATGAATTAACGCAATATAAGTATATGGCTTTAAGTATAATTACTCTCGCAACTCGCTATGCTATTCAAGGCGGACTTAGTGAAAAGAAGGCTTATGAATTTTCTGACAGAGTAATGAAAACAGTTGATAAACTTACAAACAAAGACGAAATATTGCAGTGTACAGGAGTTGAAATTATAAATCTTACTGAAGATGTAAAAAAGAATAAAAAACAACCCGAATTTTCTCCGCATATTAGAAACTGCATAAAATATATAAATGAAAATCTTTCTCAAAAAATCAGCGTTTCTTCTGTTGCTGACTATTGCGGAATTTCAGCGGATTATTTATCCCAAATATTCAAGAAAGAAATAGGCGAAAATCTTAGCACATATATTTTGAGGCAAAAACTTGAAAAAGCTAAAATCCTACTTCTCAAAGAAAAGACTGCAAAAGAAATATGTGTTGAAGCCGGATTTTCATCACAAGCGTATTTTGTAACAGCCTTTAAAAGGTTTTATAAGATGACACCATCTGAATATATAAAAATAACAAGAAATAATGACTAACACTTTCAACTGTTCTCCTCGCGAGGGCAGTTTTGCTTTACATAAAGAAAAATCTCCACCGACATCAACATCGGTGGAGAAATCTTATACTGTAGTTTTCAATTGTGCTTTTATCTTTTTGAGTTTCTTGCCAACAGCACTGTGAGTTTTATATCCCAACTTTTTCGCAATTTCCTTTTGAGTATAACCTTGAATGTGCAACAGAAGTATTTTTCTGTCCTCGTCAGGCAATGCTCCGATTACCGCTTTTGCCTCGGCAATATCAAAGGCATCCTCTGCGGGATATTTCTCATCAACATCAGACATTGACACAACCTGTGTCTTTGTTCGGGTGTGATTCCACTTGCGGTTAAAGTCTTGTTTCGGATAATTCTGCTTGCGGTTAGAAAAGTCCTCATGAGTAAGATTACTGTCAACGGTTTCTGCGACTTCACCAAAAGCCATCGCATCCATAAGGTCGCTCATTCTCTGATTCAGAAACTCATCAGCCGCACCCGGCTCAAGAAACAATTCTGGTCGATGCTCATATGCACTTGAAAGAATCTCCTCAATGGCATCAGGATTCTGCTCGGCAAGGTCATATAATACCTCTGCGACATATATGCCGTTATTATCACGAAGCACCGACAAGGGACTATCCTTCCCGTAAGCGGCAGGGTCATATTTCAGGCCTTTTTCTCTTGCTAAACCGTTCCAAGCCGCACCGTGAATTTCTCGCACTCTGCCCATTTGCTCCTGGTCTTCAAGAGAGATTGTTCCGTTTTCATAATCTTTATCACTGTGCCGCCGACGAGCCGAAAAATCATCTTTCAAAAAGTTCTGACGGTACTCTTCTGCCGTGTGTTCCTTGTCGACACCGAGAAGCTCAAGCAAAATTTCTTTGTCCATAGTTTTACCTTTCCTTGTCCTTTTTGCTTTTATTATACATTTTTCGTTTGTCGAAAAGGGGTGAAAGTTGCACTAAAGGCTTTACAAATTCTAAATTCTTTACAGCATAGACAAATATCATTTAATTTGAATACTTCGATTTTATATAATCAGATACGCTATCGATTTCAGGGAATAGCGTTGATTTATTGATAGAAAGCAAATCTAACTCTTTTAATATCTTAGCTTTCTGATTTACAAACACTAAAATGTTTTTATTTTTGAAATTCAAGCGCAGTTGGTCATGGATTATTTTTTCAGGGTGATTATTTACACCGCAAATAATAAATGCTCCATCCTGCTTAATAATCCTATTGTTATCTTTTTTTGTTAAAACAAAGGAAACCTCACAACGATTACAATGGTGCTCGCCGTCCTTATGTTTTTTCTCTAAGATAGACACGTAAGCAAAAAACACAACAACGCCTATAAGAAAAATTGCACATATAATTTCTATAATCCATACAACTGTCATTTTCGTTTACCCCCATTGATTTGCCATTCTTCACGCTCAATCCAAACAAAACATGGTTTCGTTCTTTCAATTTGAGCAATCTGAAAGCGGATTTTCTTCGTTTCGCTTTCCGTCATTTTCGTTATC